>DASZXE010000904.1:0-31944 GCA_035546475.1 Kofleriaceae bacterium | reverse complement strand
AGATCGCCGGGTCGGGCGCGGCCACGCCATCGGCGACCGGCGCGACCGGGGCCATGGCCGGACGCGCGGGGGCCTTGCGCGTGCCGGCGCGGACGTGCTCGGGCACACCGTGCAGGTCCCACACGAGCCCCACCGCCTGGAGGAGGCGGAGCACGTAGTAGGTGATGTCGTACTCCCACCAGTAGAAGCCCTGGCGCGCCGAGCGCTGGTAGTGGTGGTGGTTGTTGTGCCAGCCCTCGCCGAGCGTGATGAGCGCCAGCACCGGGTTGTTGCGCGAGTCGTCGTCGGTCGCGTAGCGCCGCCCGCCCCACAGGTGCGAGAGCGAGTTGATCGTGAACGTGCCGTGCCAGCAGAGCGTGATGGCCGTCGCGAACACCCAGACCAGCGCGAACGCGCCGCCGATCGCGAAGCAGATCGTCGCCTGCAGCACCGTCAGCAGCAGCCAGTGGCGGTCCAGCCACCGCAGCTCCGGGTAGCGCGCCAGGTCCTTCACGCGGTCGGTCTCGGTGTCCTCGAGATCGCGGGTCAGGATCCAGCCGACGTGCGACCACCAGAAGCCGCCGTGGTACGGCGAGTGGATGTCCTCGAGCGTGTCGCTGGTCGCGTGGTGGTGGCGGTGGTGGCCCGCCCACCAGAGGACGCCGCGCTGCACCGTCGACACCGCGCCGAGCGCGAGCACGAACTGCATCGGCCGCGACGTCTTGTAGGTCCGGTGCGAGAAGTACCGGTGGTAGGCGCCGGTGACGAAGAACATGCGGATCGCGTACGAGGCCATCGCCAGCCCGAAACCGGTCCACGACCAGCCGAGCAGCGCGATCCCGACGATCGCCATCACGTGCACGCCCCAGAACGGAATGGTCTCGTGGTGGAGGTACTTCTCCCTCCAGCCCTTCGCACGCGCCGACGTCGCGCTGATCATGTCGATCACGTGTAGCGCGCGGCGCGCGATCGCCCGGTCGGGCCTCGGTCATCGTTGTGTCACGCCGGCTCGCCGAACCCGTACGATGGTCGCGTGGATGGACCTCTTCGCGACGGCTACGATCGGCTGGCGGCCGCCTACGCCCTGCACCTCTGGAACGAGCTCGACGGCAAGCCGCTCGACCGCTGGCTCCTCGAGCGCGTCGCCGCCGGCGCGCCCGGTCCGGTGCTCGACGTCGGCTGCGGGCCCGGCCAGGTCACCGCGTTCCTCGCGGCCCGCGGCGCCGACGCCCACGGCCTCGATCTGTCGCCGGCGATGATCGACCTCGCCCGCGCGCGCGTGCCGGCGGCGACCTTCGAGGTCGGCGATCTGCGCGCCCTGCCGCACGCCGACGGCTCGCTCGGCGCGGTCGTCGCCATGTACTCCCTCATCCACGTCCCGAGGCCGGACCTCGCCGCCGCGGTCGCCGAGCACGCGCGCGCGCTCGCTCCCGGCGGGCTCTACCTGGCCGCCGTCCACGCCGGCAGCGAGACGCTCCACCCCGACGAGCTGTGGGGGATCCCGATCGACATCGACTGGAACTTCGTCGAGCCGGACGCGCTGTTCGCGGCCGCCGCCGCCGCCGGCCTCCAGCCGCTCGAGCGCCTCGTCCGGTGGCCGTACGACGGCGCCGAGCACGCCAGCCGCCGCGCGTACCTGCTCGCGCGCAAGTGATCGCCGCCCGGATCCGGGCCCGCGCCCTCGCCCGCATCACGATGACGCGCGCTCGCCGCGGCCCGCGTGCGGCCCGGTGTACGCTGAGCCCCCGGAGGTACCTTTGGCCGAGCCCCACCCCGAGCTCACGCTCGGTCTCGATCCCGCCTCGCTGCGCCACGACTTCACGAAGAAGCTGCTCCTGCAGCTCATGAAGTTCCCCGGGATCGCGACGCGCAACGATCACTACCTCGCGCTCGCCTACGTCGTCCGCGATCGCATCCTCGACCGCTGGGTCCGCTCCGCCCGCACGTTCCTCGACGGCGAGCACCGCACCGTCCTCTACCTGTCCGCCGAGTACCTGCTCGGCCCGCAGCTCGCCAACAACGTCCTCATCCTCGGCATCGAGCGCGAGGTGCGCGAGGCGCTCACCGGCCTCGGCCTCTCGTACGACGAGCTGGTCGAGCACGAGGAGGAGCCCGGCCTCGGCAACGGCGGCCTCGGCCGGCTCGCCGCCTGCTTCCTCGACTCGCTCGCCACGCTCGAGCTGCCCGCGATCGGCCACGGCATCCGCTACGAGTTCGGCATCTTCGATCAGGAGATCCGCGACGGCTGGCAGCACGAGAAGGCCGATCGCTGGCTGCGCCTCGGCTACCCGTGGGAGGTGCGCCGCCACGAGATCGAGCACACCGTCGGGCTCGGCGGCACCACCGAGACGTACCTCGACGACGACGGCCGCAAGCGCGTGCGCTGGCTGCCCGAGCGCGCGGTCAAGGGGGTCGCCTACGACACGCCGTTCCTCGGCGCCGGCACCACGAACGCGAACCTCCTGCGGCTGTGGACCGCGCTCTCCGACGAGGACTTCGACCTCGAGGCGTTCCAAGCCGGCGAGTACCGCCGCGCTGTCGAGGCGAAGGTCCGCAGCGAGAACATCACGAAGGTGCTCTACCCGAGCGACGAGACCGAGGCCGGCAAGCAGCTCCGCCTCGAGCAGGAGTACTTCTTCGTCTCCTGCGCGCTGCAGGACTCGATCCGGCTCCTGCTCCAGCGGTCGACGATCGATCGGTTCGCCGACAAGTTCGCGATCCAGCTCAACGACACCCACCCGTCGCTCGCGGTGCCCGAGCTGATGCGGCTGCTCGTCGACATCCACCGCCTCGAGTGGGACGACGCCTGGCAGCTCACCACCCGCGCGATCTCGTACACGAACCACACGCTGCTCCCCGAGGCGCTCGAGACGTGGCCGCTGCCGCTGATGGCGCGCCTGCTGCCGCGCCACGTCGAGATCATCTACGAGATCAACCGGCGCTTCCTCGACGAGGTGCGCGCGCGCCGGCCCGGCGACGAGGCGATGCTGTCGCGGGTCTCGCTCATCGACGAGCGGGACGCCAAGCGGGTGCGCATGGCCCACGTCGCCACCGTCGCCAGCCACACCGTCAACGGCGTCGCCGCGCTGCACTCGAAGCTGTTGACGCAGACCGTGCTCGCCGACTTCGCGACGCTGTGGCCGGAGCGGTTCACCAACGTGACGAACGGCGTCACGCCGCGCCGCTTCGTCGCGCTCGCCAACCCGGGGCTGTCGGCGCTGGTCACCGAGGCGGTCGGCGCCGGCTGGCAGGCCGACCTCGAGCGCCTGCGCGGCCTGGAGGCGTTCGTCGACGACCCCGGCTTCCGCGCGCGCTGGCGCGAGGTGAAGCTCGCCAACAAGCGCGTGCTCGCCGCCTGGCTCGAGCGCAGCCACGGCATCGCGCTCGATCCGACGGCCTTGCTCGACGTCCAGATCAAGCGCATCCACGAGTACAAGCGCCAGCACCTCAACCTGCTGCACGTCGCCTGGCTCCTGCGCCGGCTCGCCGACGGCAAGTCGGTCGACGGCCTGGTGCCGCGCACGATCCTGATCGCCGGCAAGGCGGCGCCGTCGTACCGCGCCGCCAAGCTGATCATCCGGCTCGCCCACGCGCTGGCCGACGCGGCGCGCGACGTCCGCGGCGGCAGCGAGCTGGCGCGCGTGGTGTTCGTGCCCGACTTCAACGTCAAGAACGCGCAGCGCATCTACCCGGCCGCCGATCTGTCGGAGCAGATCTCGACGGCCGGCATGGAGGCGTCGGGCACCGGCAACATGAAGCTGACGCTCAACGGCGCCTTGACGATCGGCACGCTCGACGGCGCCAACATCGAGATCCGCGACGCGGTCGGCGCCGCCCACTTCTTCCTGTTCGGCCTCACCGCCGAGGAGGTCCAGGCGCGGCGGGCGGCCGGCTACGATCCGCGCACGGTGGTCGCGGCCGATCCCGAGCTGGCGGCGGTGCTCGACGACCTCGCCGGCGGCCGCTGGTCGCCGCCCGACCAGAAGGACCTGTTCGCGCCGATGGTGCGCGGCTTCCTCGAGCGCGACGCCTTCTTCGTGCTCGCCGACTTCCGCTCGTACCTCGAGGCGCAGGCGCGGGTCGCCGCCGCCTGGCGCGAGCCCGACACCTGGACCCGCGCGTCGATCCTCAACACGGCGCGCGCCGGCCGCTTCTCGTCGGACCGCGCGATCCGCGAGTACGCCGAGCGCATCTGGAAAGTCTCCCCGGTCAAGGTCACCTGACCGAGAAAGCGAGCACGCGATGGAGTACCGCAGCCTCGGCGCCGCCGGCGTCAAGGTGTCGACCCTGTGCCTGGGGGCGATGACCTTCGGCGAGGCCGACGACAAGTCGTTCATGCACCAGGTCGGCGCCGACGAGGCGACGTCGCACGCGATCCTCGACCGCGCGCTCGACGCCGGCATCAACTTCGTCGACACCGCCGACGTCTACGGCCAGGACGGCCTGTCCGAGCGCGTGCTCGGGAGCTGGTTCGCGTCGCGCGGCCTGCGCGACAAGGTCGTGCTCGCCACCAAGTTCCGCTTCGCGATGGGCGACGGGCCCAACCGGAGCGGCGCGTCGCGCTACCGGATCGTCCGCTGCGTCGACGAGTCGCTGCGGCGGATGCGCACCGACCGCATCGACCTCTACCAGATCCACATGCAGGACATCACCGTCGACGAGGACGAGACCTTGCGCGCGCTCGACGACCTCGTGCGCGCGGGCAAGGTGCTCTACCTCGGCTGCTCGAACTACGCCGCCCACCGGCTCGTCGACTCGCTGTGGCGCGCGAGGAGCCGCGGCCTCGATCGCTTCGTCACCTTGCAGGCGCAGTACAGCCTCGTCGTGCGCGACCTCGAGCGCGAGCACGTGCCGCTCTGCAAGCAGTGGAACGTCGGCCTCTTGCCGTGGTCGCCGCTTGCCGCCGGCTTCCTGTCGGGCAAGTACCGCAAGGACGCGCCGCCGCCGGCCGGCACGCGCCTCGAGAAGTGGAAGGACCGGTGGGCGCGGTTCGACAACGCGCGCAACTGGCGCATCCTCGCCGCGGTCGACGCGGTGGCCGCGGCGCTGGCGGCGACGCCGGCGCAGGTCGCGCTCGCGTGGTTGCTGCACAAGCCGGCGGTGTCGAGCGTGATCTTCGGCGCGCGCACCGTCGAGCAGCTCGACGACAACGTGGCAGCGGCGGGGCTCGTGATCCCGCCCGAGCTGATGAAGCAGCTCGACGACGCGAGCGCGTTCGACCTCGGCTATCCGTACGACTTCATGGGGCGCATCCAGGGGACCTGGTAGTCGCCGGTGGTGCCGCGCTGCGGCGCGCGCGGACGGGCGACGGCGAGCTTCAGGACGTCGTCAGGAAGTCGCGGCGTCGAGCGCGTGCGCGCGCCCATCCGGCACCATCGCGGAGGAGAGCCTGCCAGGCTGGCAGTCGATCTCGTGGCGGGCTTACGGCGGGCTTGCGGCGGGCTTGCGGCGGGCTTACGGCGGGCGCGCGGCAGGCGTGCGGCGGGCGCGCAGCGGGCGCGTCCGGCCCTGGCGCGTCCGCTGCAGTGGAGGTCGGCATGCTGTCCTCCATCGATCGTGACCTCGAGAGGCCTCGACCCGCTGCCCGCCGCGCGGTGCTGGCGATGACGGACGTCCGCCACGCGGCGTGGATCGCGCGCGCGATCGCGGGCAACCGCGTCGGGTGCACGTGGGTCGCCAGCCTGCCCGCGCTGTACGACGTGCTGGCGGGCGGACCGACCGCGCTCGTGATCGAGGACACGTTCGACGGCGCGCCGGCCGAGTCGGTGCTCGCGACGCTGCGGACCGCCGGCGCCGCGTTGCCGGCGTTCGTGCTCGCGATGTGGAAGCGGCCCGAGCTGGTGCGACGGCTGCCCGCGCTGGCGCCGGCCGTCCTCGTCGCCGATCCGTTCACGGTCGGCTGGCTCGGCGCGCTCGTCTGCGAGCTGCGGGCGCAGACGTGGACGTGGCCGATGCGGCGCGCGGGCTGACGGCTGGCTCGGTGGCTGCCGGCCGATGCCAGCCGGTCGTCCGTCGGCGGCGACCGCGCCGCGCTATCATCGGCGCGTGTCGGACCTGCGGTTCGCGGCGCTGTTGCTGGTGACGGGCGTGGCGGGCGCCTGCGGGCGGATCGGCTACGACCCGCAGCCGTCCGCCGGCGACGACGCGGCCGCGGATGCGGCGGCCGACGCACCGAGCGATGTCCCGGGCGACGCACCGCCGGCCCCGATCCACATCTACCACCTGAACGATCTGTCCGACGATCTCGGCGGGCCGGACCTGATCTCGAAGGGCGGCGACTTCGTCGCCGGCGGCTACCAGTTCGACGACGATCACGGCCTCGGGCTGATCGACGGCCTGCCCGATCACGTCTACACGATCGACCTCGTCTACACGCCGACGATGCCGCTCGGCGAGTGGCACAAGCTCCTCGACTTCCAGGGCCGCTCGACCGACGAGGGCCTCTACACGCACTACGACTCGCTGGTCTACGTGAAGGTGTCGGGGACCGACATCACGCCGTCGGTGATCACCGGCATGAAGAGCGGGCACCAGTACCAGATCACCATGTCGCGGGCCGCCGACGGCACCGTCACCGGCATGGTCGACGGCGCGCAGGCGTTCCAGTTCCAGGACACGACCGAGGTCGCCGCGCTGCCGGGCCCCGACGCGCCGCTCGAGATCTTCATGGACGACGACGTCACCGGCGGCGGCGAGACCTCCTACGGCATCGTCCGCCGCATCGTCATCTTCGACCAGGTCCTCACCGCGCCGCCCTGACCGCGCCGCCCGGATGGCTCGTCGCCGCACCGCCGGCCGGCCGCGGTGAACGCGTCGCGGCCACGCCTTACGCGGGCGGTGCTCCGGCCGTCGTCCGGGTCGCCTCGCGGAGGAACGCGATGCAATCGTCGACCTCTTCCTGGAAGAACAAGCGGTCGATGAACGCCTCCGCGCCGGGTCGGTACTTCTCCGCTTCGGCTCTTGGACACAGGAAGAGCGCGACGACGACCGGTCGCGCTGTGGCGATTCGCGCTCGAAGCGCGGCACGCAGCTCGTCGCGTCCTTCGATGACCTGGCGGATCGTGGGGATCGCGAGGCCGCGCAACTCGAGGCCGCCGTAGAGCAGCTTCATCTCGATCGCAGCTTCGGCGATCTCGTACAGCCGCTTCTGGATGTCATCGGACACGCGCCGCAGGTTCTTGATTTCCAAGTACAGGCGGGGCGCCTCGCCGGTTGCGGGATCGGGCCACACCCCGTCGGGCTTGCGCTTCGCAACCAGCAGGCCGGGCACCTCTCTATTCGGCGGCGCCATGACCACTGGAATACGTTCGGCCTGCAGCCGGGCACGAAAGAGAGCCTCGATGCCGCCACGCGCCTTGCGGCCGAGATCGCCGCGACGCAGGGCCTCTGCCTTCACCGCGACCTCTTCGAACGAGGCCACCCGCGGCAGACGTGCACGCACGGCGTACGCGACCCGCAGCTTCTTCTCGACGATGATTGCTTCGGGCGCCTGAGCAGCCTTCTTCAAGCTCGTCCGGTTGAGGTTGGCAGCTGCCATCAAGAAGTAGCGGGCCGGCTCGAACAGCATCTGTTCTGCCACTTGTTCGAGCGTGAGCCTGCCGAGTTCGACTCGGCCGCGCTGGATGCACGCCTTCAGCGGCTTCCTGGCGCGCAGCCGTCGGAGCGCACGCACGAACTCGTCGAGCTCCGGCGTGTCCGTCATCGATGGTCTCCACGTACACGCGCGGCCAGATAGGCTCTCATCAGATCGAGGTCTGTTTCGGCAAGCCCGTAGAGTCGCGTCACGCGCGCATCGAGCTCGCCTCGATCGCCGCGCGCCGCCGCGTCGGCGATGCGGGCGCGCTCGCCATTCGTCGTGGTCGCGATCGGCAGCGCTGCGAGGAACTGGCGCCGGAACCGGCTGAAGCCGTCCTTGGCCACCGGTGCCAGGAGCCGGATACAGAACTCGATGACCGTGGAGTTGAGCACCGCCGTGGTGTAGTCAGCGAGGCGCTCGTCCAGGAGCATGATGTAGTACGCGCTGTGGAGCGGGAATGACGCGGCGCGATCCACGGCGAACCGGCAGTGCTCGGCGACGTCGGGCACGACGATCTTGACCGCGCGGGTGATATCGGTCGCCGGCAGATCGTGGAGATCGAACCAGGCCTTTTCCCAGACCCTCACGCAGTGGCGACGTTCGAGGATGTCCCGGTGCCGTTCGAGGTATCGCCGGGCGCGCGGATATCGTGCCAGGGTGATCAGGCGAGGTCCCTCGTCGCGAAACTCGAACGGTAACAGGACACGCAGCCCGGAGTCGGCGATGGAGAAGGCCGCGATGTCGCGGCCGCGGATGGCAGGCCGTAGCAACGCCTCCTCGACGTCCAGCTCCGCCGCGGGACGCACGTACACCTCGTCGCGGCCGGTCGCCGGTCCCGCGGAGATCCGCCGCGACAAGGTCGCCAGCGACGAGTGACCGGCCCGCACTCGTTCGACCAGCGCGAGCAGGTCGCGCGGCTGGAGTTGCCAGGGCCGGTCGTCGAGCTCACGGCCGGGGACCCGCGACTCGTGAGTCACCTGCACTGCGCCAGTGGGATCGGCGGTGCAGGCGAGGACCCGCACGTCGTCGCAGGCGTCGCCCTCGACGCGTTGGAGCACGGTGACGCACGGCACGACGGCCGCATCTCGGAAGACCTCGTGCGACTGGAAGCGCGCGACCTGGCGAACTGCTCCGCGGCGCGCCAGGAGCCCGCGCAGCGGCCGCGAGGTCTCGCTGGTCAGCCACTTGTCGGGGGTGATGTACGCGAGCGTGCCGCCTTCGCGCAGCACCTGAAACCCGCGCTCGATGAAGAGCGTGTACAGGTCCACGCGCCCCACCGCGGTGGAGAACAGGGTCCGCAACAGCGGCTTGTGCGCCGCCTCCAGGCGTTGAGTCGCGACGTATGGAGGGTTGCCGACCACGTACGCGAACCCGCCGACCGACGCCGCCAGATGGCCCACGCGATCTCCGAGCAGGAAGTCGTCGATGATGAGGTTCTCGTGCAGGAACCCTGGTTCCACGGGCCCTGGGGCGAGGCGCTGCACGAGCGCCGTCAGCCCCTGCAACGCCAGCTCACGCGCGCGTTCATCGACATCGATGCCGAACAGGTTGCGCCGCGCGAACTGAAGGAGTGCCTGTCGCTGCCGCCGGCCCGTCAGCGGCAGCGCGCCGGCTCCGATCTCGAGCGCGACGCGCCGGAGGACATCCGCCAGGAAGACGCCGCCACCCACCGCGGGGTCGAGGACCGGGCCACGGATCGCCCCTGATACCAGCCCGGCGAGATCGAGCACGAACCTGGCCAGCGGTGTCGGCGTGTAGACGGTACCCTTCCGCCGCCGATGCTCCGGGCCGATCGAGCTCACGTAGGCTTCCGCGGGGGCGGTGCCGAGGGCAATGGTCGTCATGGGAGCGCGGGCCACCGACTACATAGCCGGAGGGGCTGACACCCGAGCTGGAGCGCCACGCCGGTGCGCTGCGTGGCTCGGGGTGCCGTCAGGTGGCGGGAGGCAGCAGGACGATGATCTCGTCGAGCTGGCGGCCGTCGACGAGGCCGGCGGCGACGGCGGCGAGGGTCGCGTGGACCCGCGGGCCGTCGGGGTCGCGCTCGCGATCGCCGACGGCGAAGACGACGGCGGCGGCGAGGAGCGACGGCTCCAGCGAGGCGTTGTGGGCGAGCACCGTCAGCAGCGTGCCGGCGCGGATCCATTCGCGGCGGATCTCGGCGGGGCCGGCGACCACGACGATGTCGCACGCGCACGCCTCGCGCAGCGAGGTCGCCCGCGCGGCCAACCCCGGCCCGGCGAGCGACGCCGCCAGCGCCGCGGCCGCCTCGCCGTCCTCCTCGTGGACGCGCAGCTCGCGCGGCGCGGCGTACGCACACTGCGCGGCGACCAGGCCGGCCGCGCGCGCGCCCGCGAGCACGAGGCCGAGCGTGCGCGGCGTGCCGACGGCGAGGAACTTCGCGGCCACCGCCGCGATGCCGCCGCGCAGCTCGGCGCCGCTCAGCTCGATCGGCGCCTCGATGCGCCCCTCCGCGGCCGCGACCAGCCCCGCCTCGACGGCGTCGAGCCACCCGCGCGCCCGCTCGACGTGTTCGGTCTCGATCGGCATGGCTAGAACTCCAGTTGACGGGGGGCGCGCGCGAACGGGATGACGTCGCGGATGTTCTCGATGCCGGTCGCGTACTGGATCGCGCGCTCGAAGCCGAGGCCGAAGCCGGCGTGCGGCACCGTGCCGTAGCGGCGCAGGTCGCGGTACCACCAGTAGTCGTTGCGCGAGAGGTGCAGCTCGTCGAGCCGCGCGTCGAGGACGTCGAGGCGCTCCTCGCGCTGGCTGCCGCCGATGATCTCGCCGATGCCGGGCGCGAGCACGTCCATCGCGGCGACGGTCTTGCCGTCGTCGTTGAGCCGCATGTAGAACGCCTTGATCGCCTTCGGGTAGTTGATGACGGCGACCGGCGCCTTGAAGACCTCCTCGGTCAGGTACCGCTCGTGCTCGGCCTGCAGATCCATGCCCCACGACACCGGGAACTCGAACTTCTTGCCCGACTTCTCGAGGAGCCGCACCGCCTCGGTGTACTCGCAGCGCGCGAACGTCGACTCGACGAGCGCGGCGAGCCGCTTCCGGCAGGTCGGATCGACGAACTTCTCGAAGAAGGCGAGGTCGTCCTTCCGCTCGTCGAGGAGCGCGGTGTAGATCGACTTCAGGAACGCCTCGGCGAGGTCGGCGTCGGCGGCGAGATCGGCGAACGCGAGCTCCGGCTCGATCATCCAGAACTCGGCGAGGTGGCGCCGCGTGTTGGAGTTCTCCGCGCGGAAGGTCGGGCCGAACGTGTAGACCTGGCTCATCGCCATGCAGTAGGTCTCGACGTTGAGCTGGCCCGACACCGTCAGGTGCGCCGGCTTGCCGAAGAAGTCCTGCTCGTAGTCGACGGCGCCGGCCGGCGTGCGCGGCAGGTTGGCGAGGTCGAGCGTCGACACCTTGAACATCTGGCCGGCGCCCTCGGCGTCGGCGCCGGTGATGATCGGCGTGTGGATCCAGAAGAAGCCGCGCTCGTGGAAGAAGCGGTGGACCGCCATCGCCAGGCAGTGACGCACGCGGGTGACCGCGCCGATCACGTTGGTGCGCACGCGCAGGTGGGCGACCTCGCGCAGGTACTCCATCGTGTGGCGCTTGGGCTGCATCGGATACGACTCGGGGTCGTCGACCCAGCCGACCACCTCGAGCGACGTCGCGCGCAGCTCGACCGCCTGGCCCTTGCCCTGCGACGCTACCAGCTCGCCGGTCGCGCGCACCGCGCAGCCGGTCGTCAGCTTTCCGACGGTCTCGGCGAAGTTCGGGAGCTCGGCGGGCGCGACGACCTGCAGCGGCTCGAAGCAGGAGCCGTCGTGGATCGCGACGAACGAGACGCCGGCCTTGGAGTCGCGCCGGGTGCGGACCCAGCCCTCGATCGTGGCCTCCGTGCCGATGGCGACCTGGCCGCCGAGGATCTGGCTGATGCGGTGTTTCATCGCGTCCTCGCGTTTAGCAGGTCGGCGAGAACCGCCGCAAGCGGGGGCGCCGGCGGCGGCGCCGACGGCCAGCCGCGCCATTCTGTGTGTATAGTTCCGCGGTGGCACGTCCTCCCGACGGCGCGCGCACGCTGGCCGGATACACGCTCGGGCCGCGTCTGGGCGCCG
The DNA here is from genome assembly GCA_035546475.1 of Kofleriaceae bacterium. Classification (GTDB taxonomy): domain Bacteria; phylum Myxococcota_A; class Polyangia; order Haliangiales; family Haliangiaceae; genus UBA2376. Next base: position 20,271 of record DASZXE010000904.1, on the reverse strand, counting down.
ACATCTCCGGCGAGCTCTACGCCGGCACCGGCGAGGGTGCGCGCGAGGTGCAGGTGCTGGTCGTCGCGCCGGCGCTGGCGGGCGATCGCGCGTTCACCGATCACCTGACCCGGCAGGCGGCGCCGCGGCTGCACAGCTTCGCGCACCGCGCGGTGGTCGGCACCGTGCTGGTGGCGCGCGAGGGCCGCGACCTCGTCGTGGTCACCGAGCCGGCGCGCGACGCGCGGACGGTGGTCGACCTGCTGGCGGCGGCGCACGGGCGCGGCGGTGGGCTGCCGCCGCGGGTGATCGCGGCGATCGCGCGGGCGGTGATCGACGGGCTGGCGAGCGCGCACGCGGCGGGGCTCGTCCACGGCGCCATCCATCCGCGCAGCGTGCTCGTCGAGCGCGACGGTGGCGTGCGGCTGACCGACCTCGCGGTCGGCTTCGCGGCGATGTCGGCGGCGGCGGCGGGATCGGAGTCGATGCCGCTGCGCGGGCTGTCGGGCTTCGTGTCGCCGGAGGTCGCGCTCGGCGACGCGCCGACCGCGGCCGCGGACGTCTACGGCGTCGGCGCGCTGATGTACGCGATGATGACGGGCGATCATCCGGCGGGGCCGATGTCGACGACGCCGGCGCTCGAGCGGCTCGTGCTGCGCGCGCTCGACACGGACCTGACGCGGCGGTTCGCCAGCGCGATCGAGCTGCAGGAGAACTTCCAGGAGGCGCTCGAGGACGACCGCTGCGTGCCGGCGACGGCGGCGGAGCTGGCGCAGGTGTGGACGGAGACGACGGCGGCGCTGGCGCCGAGGGCGCCGGGCCCGGCCGGTGCGGCCGATGCCGTCGATGCGGCGACGGAGGATCTGCTCGCCAGCCTCGACGGCGTCGTCGAGGTGAGCCGGCCGGTCAGCGGGCGGGTGCCGCCGGTGGCGGTGTCGGTCGGCGGCGCGGCGCGGAAGCCGAGGACGTCGAACAGCCTCGACGCGGTGCTGTTCGATCTGGATGACGAGGCGGCGCCCGCCCCGGCGAGCCCGGCGGCATCGGTGAGCGCGCCGGTGAGCGCGCCGGTGGCGATCGGCTCGAGCCCGGCGGTGAAGGCGGCGAGCATCGAGCCGATCCCGAAGCCGAACCCGGCGCCGGATCCGGGGCCGAAGCCGGATCCGGAGCCGATGCCGGATCCGAGCCCGAACCCGATTCCGAGCCCGGAGCCGCTGCCGATCCCGGTGACGCCGCCGGCGATCGCGAAGGCGGAGGCGCCGAAGACGGAAGCCGCGAAGGCGGAGGCGCCGAAGACGGAAGCCGCGAAGACCGAGCCGGCGAAGACGGACTCGGTCCCGGCTCGCAAGGTCGCGCGCGCCGCGAGCGAGGTCGTCCCCGTCGAGCCGCCGACGATCAAGCGCCGCAGCTTCGCCTGGCTGTGGCTCACGATCATCGCGGTCGGCGGCGCGGGCCTCGCGTTCGCCCTGGTCCGCCAGAAGGACGACCTGACCGCGGCGCAGAAGGAGTCGCGCGACCGCAAGGCGAAGGCCAAGGCCGATCGCGAGGAGCTCGAGCGCCGCCTGCAGGCCGCGCAGGCCGATCCGGGCTCGCTGCGCGTCCACTCGCACCCCGACAACGCCGGCGTCTGGCTCCTGCTCGGCCGCGCGCCGTTCGACTCGATCTCGCTCGACACCGGCGACGCGTGGCAGCTCCGCGTCGAGCTCGAGGGCTACCAGCCGAAGGACCTCGTGATCGGCAACCGTCCGCTGTCCGGACAGCCGAGCTTCTCCGGCTGGCAGGGCGCCGGCGGTGCCCACCACGGCGAGCTCGCGGTCACGCTCGAGCCGGGCGCGCCGGCCGCGCCGCCGCCGGCGATCCCGCCGGAGCCGGGGCCGGGCGACGCACGCGGCGCCGCGGGCGCGGGCCGCCTGTCGGTGACGTCCACGCCGCCGGGCGCCGCCGTGTGGCTCCTGGTCGGCGTCACCGACACGATGGAGCTCGAGCACATCGAGGCCGGCCGCGACTACGACCTCAAGGTCACCAAGGACGGCTTCCTGCCCGGCTACGTCCGCTTCGGCGCCGAGGAGTGGCGCGCCGGCGGCGACCCCGAGCTGCCGCTGGCGGCCGCGCCGAAGAAGGCGGTGCTCGAGCGCACCGTCGAGCTGGTGCCGGCGCCGAAGGCCGGCAAGGGTCGGTGACGATGGCGGGCCCCGCCCCCCGGCTCCTCCGCGTGCGCTGCGCGACCTGGGATCAGGTCGAGGCGTTCTACCGGCGCAAGCTGCGGGCCGGCGGCCGGCTGACGATGAAGGTCGCGTTCGCGACGGCGATCGGCGCGCCGGTCACGCTCGTGCTCGAGCTGCCGAACCAGATCGCGCTCTCCGTCGACGGCGAGGTCACCGGCGGGGAGGGTGGCGGCAACGCCGTCGAGGTCACCCTGCGCGGCCTGACCGCGGCGCTCATCAACCGGCTCGAGTCGCTGGTCGCCGACGCCCGCAGCGGCGCGCTCGATCCCGAGGCGCAGGACGAGGAGGCGCGGCTCCTGTCCGTGCGCCGGACAGAGCTCGCGCGCCTGCGCCGGCTGCCCGCCCACGAGGTCCTCGGCGTGCCGCGCGATCCGGCCCCCGCCGAGCTGCGCAGCGCGTGGCTCTCGCTGGCGTGGCGCGAGCACCCCGACGGTGTCGCGCGCTACGCGTCACCCGCGCTGACCGCCGCCGCCGCCGAGGTGATGGCGCTCGCCGGCGCCGCCTACGATCGCACGCGCGCCGCGGTGGTCGGCGACGGCCGCGGCGTCGCGACCGGCGCGTCGCTGCGGCCGACCAGCGGCTGGCGCGAGGAGGACGGCAACGGCTTCCTCGCCGAGGCGGTGACGCCGCCGGTGATGGACGACGTCGAGCGCGAGCCCGGCCCGATGCCGAAGCTGGTGGCCGTCGACGAGCCGGAGACCGAGATCGGTCCCGACGGCTCGCCGATCGGGGCCGGCGGGGCTGGCGGGCCCGGCGCGGCGGACGCGGCCGACGCTGCCGACGCTGCCGACGTCGGCGCGCCCGGCGCGGTCGCCGACGTCGTCGAGCCGGAGGCGACCCGCCCCGCGCAGCTCGTCCCGATGGAGGCCATGCTGTCGAACCCCCACGTGATCGTGCCGCAGGCCGCCGAGCTGGTGCCGCCCGCCGACGACGCGCGCCCGCGCGGCAGCGCCGTCATGGCCGCGGTCAGCGGCGAGACCGCGCGGGTCGGCGCCGGCGACCGCTTCGCCCGTCAGGTCCGCCACCACATCGCGCTCGGCGATCACGGCAGCGCCACGCACCTCGCCGACGCCGCGCTCCAGCTCTACCCCGACGACCGCCGCCTGCGCGGGCTGTCGGCGGTCGCGGTGGCGATGGCGGCGTGCGCGCGCGGCGATCGGGTCGCGGCGGTGTCGGCGCTGGAGGCGGCGACCGCGGCCGATCCGAGCTTCGGCGAGGCGGCGACGGCGCTCGCCGAGCTGCGCCACGCGGCGGTGCCGTCGGTGGCGATGCTCCGCCGGTGGTTCGTCGAATGAGCGCCGCGCGCACCGGAGCGGTTCGATGACGGTGGTCATCGGCGTCGATGTCGGCCACGACGCGCTGCGGGTCGCCGCGCTCGTCGACGATCAGCCGGAGCTCGTCTGCACGCTGCCGAGCTGGGTCGCGTGGGACGGCGACCGCGTGCTGGTCGGCGAGCCGGCGCGCGCGCGGCCCGCCGGCGAGCACCTCGGCCGGCTGCCGTCGTGGCTCGAGCGCACCACCGACGACGGCGAGCGCGGCGGCGGCCCCGGCCCGCTCACCAGCGTGTGGCCCCGCGTCGGCGGCGAGCTGCGGCCGCCGGCCGAGGCGGTCGCCTGGCTCCTGCGCGCCGCCGCGGTCGCCGTCGAGGAGCGGCACGGGCCGGTGCTCGGCGCCGTCTTCGCGATCGATCCGACGCTCGGCGTGGTCGCCCGCCGCGCGCTGCGCGACGCCGCCGCGATCGCGGGCATCCCGTCGTCGAGGCTGGTCGCCGCGCCCGCCTGCGCCGCGCTGGTGGTGCCCGGCGCCGTCGACGGCGGCTGGCTCGTCTGCGACGCCGGCGCCGGCGCGCTGTCGATCACGGTGCTCGAGCGGGTGGGCGGCGCGATCCACTCGCTCGCGCAGATCCGCGACGTCGACCTCGGCGGCGACGCGCTCGATACCACGATCGCCGATCAGCTCGACCTCGAGGGCGACGCCGCCACCATCGACAGCGACGATCCGGCGTGGCCGGCCCTGTGCGCGCTCGCGCGGGCGATCAAGGAGGGCGCCGGCGCCGAGACGATCGCCGCGCTCGAGGCCCGGCTCGGCGGCGCGCGGGTGAAGCTGCCGGCGCGCGACGAGGTCGACGACTGGCTCGCGGCGCGCCTGCGCCGCCTCGACGAGCTGATCCAGCGCGCCCTCGCCGGCTCCGGCTTCGCGGCCGCCGACCTCGGCGACGCGCTGCTGATCGGCGGCGGCGCGCGCCTCCCCGGCGTGCCGCGCCGGCTCCAGCACGCGCTCGGCCGGGCGCCGCGCGTCGCCGGTGATCCGGGCAGCACCGCCGTCCTCGGCGCGGCGGCCGCGGCCCGCATGTTCCTCACCGAGCCGGCCGCGCTCTTCCTCGACGTCGTCACCCACCCGCTCGCGCTGTCGGACGGCCACGGCCTCGAGCCGCTGATCGCCGCCGGCACGATCGCCCCGACGCGCGCGCTGCGCGTGGTCGCCACCGAGCAGGCCGAGCAGGAGCAGCTCGACGTCGAGCTGTGGGAGCAGGGCCCGCGCACGCGGCCGTACGCGCGCTACACGGTCGGCGGGCTGCCGGCCGCGCCGGCGGGCGACGCGATCGCCACCTGCGACGTCATGATCGACGCCGACCTCCTGCCGCGGCTCGCCGCGCGCGAGCTCGTCACCGGCCATCCGCTCGCGGTCGCCGCGACCGCCGAGGCGGCGATCGACGCCGGCGCGCTCGCCGCGCTGCGCGAGCGGGTCACCGCCTGGCGCCCCTGATCGCCCGCGCGGTCAGGCGCGGATCAACGACACGCCGGCCGCCGCCAGCAGCGCCGCGCCGACGATGCCCGCGTCGTCGCCGAGCGCCGCGTCGACGACGTGCAGCGGCCGCCGCAACGCCGGCGGACAGACCTGGTCGAGCAGCGCCACCGCTTGCCCCCGCAAGGTCGGCGCGCCCGCCAGCACGCCGCCGCCGAGCACGAGCCGCTCCGAGTTCAGCACGGTGACGGCGTTGCCGAGCGCCGCCGCCAGCAGCGGCGCGAGCTCCGACCACAGCGCGACCGCCCACGGATCGCCCGCCGCCGCCGCCTGATCGATGTGCCCCGGGTGCACCGCCTGCACGTCGCCGCCGGCGAACGCGATCGCCGACGACCGCGCGCCCGCCGCCAGCTCCTTCCGCGCCCGCGCCTGCAGGTAGACGCCGCCGACGTACGCCTCGACGCACCCGCGCCCGCCGCACGCGCACGGCGCGGCGTCCGGTCCGAGCACGACCTTGACGTGGCCGATCTCCCCCGCGCAGTTCGTCGCCCCCTCGACCAGCCGGCCGTCGGCGATCACGCCGCCGCCGATGCCGGTGCCGACGAAGACGACCAGCAGGTCCTTCGCGCCGGCGCCGGCGCCGAGCCCGTACTCGCCGTACGCGATCGCGTTGACGTCGTTGTAGACCCCGAGCGCGCGCCGCGGGCCCAGGCGCGTCGCCAGCGGCGGCCCGAACGCGACGTCGGTCCAGTCGAGGTGCGGCGAGCGTGCCACGGTGCCACGGTGGTCCGACAGCATCGCCGCGATGCCGACGCCGACCGCGGCCTCCGCCCCCGGGCCGGCGCCCGCCTTCGCGAGCACCTCGTCGGTCGCGACGGCGATCGCCTCGAGGATCGCCTCCACGCCGCGATCGTCACCGACCGGGTGCCGCACCGACGCCGCCGGGGCCACGCGGGCGGCGCCGCCCCGCGCGTGCGCCTCCTTCACCTGCGCGTCGAGATCCGCGAACGCCGCCACCCGCAGGTTGGTGCCGCCGAGATCGACGCCGACGACCCACGCCGTCACGACGCCGCCTCCATCGCCGCGCCGATCGCGCCCTCGACGATCGCGCGCAGCTCGGCGAGCCGGGCCGCGTCGCGCGCCTCGCACCGCACGACCAGCGCCGGCTGCGTGTTCGACGCCCGCACGAGCCCCCAGCCGCCGTCGAACCGGGCGCGCACGCCGTCGAGGTCGATCACCTCGACGACATCGGCCCGCGCGCGCATCGCCGCCGTCACCCGCGCGACGACGTCGAACTTGCGCGCGTCGTCGCATGCGACCCGCAGCTCCGGCGTGTTCACCATCACCGGCAGCCCGTCCGCCAGCTCCGCCAGCGTCGCGGCGCCGCGGCTCAACAGCTCGAGCAGCCGCCCGCCCGCGTAGGTCGCGTCGTCGAAGCCGAACCAGCGGTGCGCGAAGAACAGGTGTCCGCTCATCTCGCCGGCGAGCTGCGCGCCGGTCTCCTTCATGCGCGCCTTGATGAGCGAGTGGCCCACCTTCCACATCTCCGGCCGGCCGCCGGCCTTCGCGAGCTCGTCGTACATCGCCTGCGAGCACTTCACCTCGCCGACGAAGCGGGCGCCGGGCACCTCGGCGGCGACCGCGCGGCCGAGCAGGATCATGAGCTGATCGCCCCACAGCACGCGGCCGCGGCCGTCGATCGCGCCGAGCCGGTCGCCGTCGCCGTCGAGCGCGAGCCCGACCTCGGCGCCGTGCTCGCGCACCGCCGCGCGCAGCGCCTCCAGGTTCTCCTCGACGGTCGGATCCGGATGATGGTGCGGGAAGCGCCCGTCGGGCTCGCAGTAGAGCGGCACGACGTCGAAGCCGAGCGCGCGATAGAGCGCGACCGCGAGCGGCCCGGCGGCGCCGTTGCCGGCGTCGACGACGATGCGGAAGCGCCGCGGGCCGAGCCGCAGGCACGCATCGGCGGCCTCGAGGTACATCGGCCCGAGGTCGTGCTCGACGAGCTCGCCGCGGGCGCCGTGGGACGCGGCCACGGCCTCGCCATGCGCCGCCCCTGCGCGCCGCGCCTCGATCCAGCGCCGCAGCGCCGCGATGCCGTCGCCGTACAGCGCCTGGTCGCCGGCCAGCAGCTTGAAGCCGTTGTCGGGCGCCGGGTTGTGGCTGCCGGTGATCATCGCGCCGCCGTCGACATCCAGGCTCGCCACCGCGTAGTAGAGCACCGGCGTCGGCACCATGCCGAGGTCGACGACATCGGCCGTCTCGGTGAGCCCGCGGCAGAGCGCGTCGCGCAGGCGCGGCGAGGTGAGCCGGCAGTCGCGCCCGACGGCGACGCGCGGCCGGGGCTGGCGCGCGCCCCCGCCGCCGTCGACGATGCGGGCCGCCAGCGCGCGGCCGAGGTCGGCGACCAGCTCGTCGTCGAGGTCGACGTCGGCCACGCCGCGGATGTCGTACTCGCGAAAGACGCGCGGGTTCATCGATCCTGGGCTACCACGACCGCCGCCGGCCGGCGCGCCGCCGGGCCACCGCGGCGCGCCACCGCCGCTCAGGTGAAGCGGCCGAGCCCGCGCCGGGCCAGCGCCTCGACCGCGGCCCGCACGTCCTGCGCGCGCGCCACCGGCAGCACGAGCACCGCGTCGCCGGCCCGCACGACCGCCAGTCCCGACACGCCGACCAGCGCGACCGCGGTGCCCGGGTCGGTGACCACCAGGTTGCCGGCGCCGTCGACGATGACCGCCTCGCCGACCACGGCGTTGCCGCCGGCGTCGCGCGGCGTCAGCTCCGCGACCGCCGCCCACGAGCCGACGTCGCTCCAGCCGAGGTCCGCCGGCACCGCGACCACGTCGTGCGCCTGCTCCATCACGCCGTGATCGATCGAGACCGACGGCAGCCGCGGATAGATCGCCTCCGCCGCCCGCGCCGCCGCCTCCTCGCCGCGCGCGAGCGCCGCCGCGATCTCCGCCAGCCCCGCCGCCGTCTCCGGCAGCGAGCGGGTCAGCTCGTCGAGCAGCCGCGCCGCCCGCACGAAGAACATCCCGCCGTTCCACAGGTGGCGTCCGCCGGCCACGTACGCCGCCGCCGCGCCCGCGTCCGGCTTCTCGACGAACCGGGCGACGTCGCGCACGCCGGCCCCGAGGTCGGGTCGCTCGCCGCCGAGCTGGAGGTAGCCGAAGCCGGTCTCCGCCCTCGACGGCGCGAGCCCGATCGTCACGATCACGTCCGCCTTCTCGGCCGCCGCGAACGCCCGCTCGATCGCGACGCCGAACGCCGCCTCGTCGCCGACGTGATGGTCGGCGGGGAACGCCCCCAGCACCGCGTCGGCGTCGCGGTGGCGCAGGTGGACGGCCGCCAGCCCGAGCGCCGCGGCGGTGTTGCGCGCGCACGGCTCGCCGACGATCGCCGCCCCGGGCAGCTCCGCCCGCACCAGCGTCGCCTGCTCGGCGGCGGTCACGACCATCACCTCACCGGCGGCCGCCCGCACGCGCCGCGCGGTCGCGGCCAGCAGCGACTCCGCGCCGCCGAGCGCGAGGAACTGCTTCGGCCTCGCGCGGCGGCTCGCCGGCCACAGCCGGGTCCCGCTGCCGCCGGCCATGATCACCGCGCATCGCATGGCGCGCATCCTACGCCCGCGCGGACCGTGCTGACCGCCGGGCGTGTCAGCGGAAGAACCAGGCGGTGCCGCTGTGCGCGAGCGCGCCGTCCGGCCCGTCATCGGTGCCCGCCGCCGCGACCGCGCCGTTGCCGGTGATCGCCACCAGGGTGCCGAACGCCGACGGAGTGCCGCTGGCGATCACCGGCGGCTCGGCGACCCAGTCACCGCCGACCTTGTGAAACACGAGCAGCGCCTTCGCACCCAGATCGCTGGTGACGATCGTGTCGCCGCGCAGGGCGACCGTGTTGCCGACCCGCGCCTGCGCGCGTGGCGTGCTGGCCTTCAGGTACGCGCTCTGGTTCCAGCTCGAGCCGGTGCGGGTGAACACGCGCACCGCGCCCGCGTTCGGCGCGCTCGTGTCGCCCGGCTGGCCGTTGCCGCTGGCGTCCTGGCTCTGGCCGACGGCGAGCGTGTCGCCGTCGATGGCAAACGACGATGCCGGCGTGTCCGCGGGCAGGGTCTCGGCATTCCACGCGGCGCCCGACCGGCGGTAGACCAGCACGTGGCCCGTTCGATAGCCGACGGCCAGCGTGTCGCGATCGAGTGCGACACGCGCTCCGTAGACGTCGTCCGGCTGCGGTGACACGGGGCGGAGCCTGGCCTCTTCACTCCAGGTCGAGCCATTCCAGAGGAAGACGTAGACCTGGCCGACGTTGTCGTTTGGTTGAATGTCGTGCTGGCTACCGACGACGAGCCGATCGCCACTTGCCGCAACCGCAGCGCCGAACACGTCGAACGCGCTCGCGTCCGACGCAGTGAGCCGCTGCTCCTCGACCCATGAGCCGCTCGTGCCGTCGAGCCGGAACACGTAGACCGCGCCCGCGTTGGTCGCGCGCCCGCTGTCGTAGGGAGCGCCGACCACCAGCACGTCGCCGTCGAGCGCCACCGCGCCGCCGAACTGGCGACCGGCCGTGATCGCGCTGCCCTTGAGGAACTGTGTCGGGGTCCAGGTCAGGCCCGCGCGGTGGAAGACGGTGACCGCGCCCGAGTCCGTGCGGTTGTTGTCGAGCCCGACCGCCGAGGAGCTGTCCTCTCCGTTGGCGCCGACCGCCACGTAGTCGCCATGGGCGGCGAGCGCGTAGCCGAACTCGTCGCCGTTGCCCGGGTCGGCCGCGCGACCGTACAGCGCCTCGTGGATCGCGATCGAGCCGCGGTCGAACGCCAGCTCGTAACGCTGCGACAGCGTCCCCTTGCGGACCACCACCGGCACCACGCCGGCCCCCGGCGCGATCGGCACGGGTGACGAAGGCTGGCCGATGGTGACCGCCTGATCGGCGACCGTGGCGTCGGTCAGGCTGGCGCCGGTGACGGTCACCGACGTCTCCTGCTGGAGGACCGACACCGGCAGCGGGTAGTGCGTCACGCGCGGGTCGAACGTGAACGTGACGGCCGCGCTGATCGCGACGCCGTGCGGGATGAGGTTCGTGCACGTCACCGCCAGATCGGTGACGTCGGACCCGTTCACGCGTCCGCTGCCATTGGTCAGCGCGCAGTCGTGATCCGGCCCATCGTCGGCGACGGTGACCAGATAGGAGTCGCCGTCGGCCACGCGCGCGGCGAAGGTGAACGGCGCCCCGGCGTCGACAGGGAGGTCCTCGTCGACGGCGCCGGCGGCGAGGTGGAGCGTGATCACGCCGCCCGTCCAGAGACCGGTCACGGTGCCACCGAGGCTGCGTCCGGAGCTGGCGGCATCCGTCGGTAGGCTCCCTGGAGCGTCGCCCGGAACATCCCCTGGATACGGGAACTTGCAGGCCGCGACCGTGAACAGGACCAGCCCAAGCGGGACCGCGCCGACTCGGCTCATCCTCCCGATTCTAGGGCCCGCCGACGCGTACCTACAAGAAGTCTTCGGGCCCCGGCGGATGCTCCTCTGCCTCCGGTCGATGGCGTGGCTCGAGGTGCGAGGCGGAGGCTCACCGGGGTTGCGCGTGATCATGCCGGACGTCTCGGCCCGCGCGACCACGGGTTGCGTCGTTCGAGTCGAAGCCGGACCGAAAACGCCGACGGGCGCCCCGCGAGAGGCGCCCGCCATCACAGCCGTCAGGCTGCTCAGTTGGTGGGCGGCGTGAACGCGCCGGCCACGGCCTGGACGCCGACGCCGAGCGAGACGGCGTCCGCCATCCCGTCGCCGTCGAGGTCGATGTCGGGGCTGACGAGGCCGCTGACGAAGCCGACGACCTCGCTGTCGCTGATCATGCAGTCCGGCGGCGTCTTGTCGAACGTCGTCTGCAGCGTCTTGCCGGTGGTGCCGGCGGCGCAGTTGCAGCCGTTCGCGATCGTGCGCTCGGGCGTCATCGGGCAGTCGCGGTCGTACGTCGCGCGGATGGTCGCCGCGATCGCCGGGTAGACCTTGGTCTCGAGGTCGGCCTTCGCGATCGCGCCGCCGATCTTGCCGCTGGTGATGCCGGTCGCCGAGATGCCGCTCAGCTCGGCCTTCGCCTTCTGCAGCGGCAGGTCGATCGGCATGCCGGCCGACAGCGCGATCGACAGCGTCACGGTGCCGGGGCCGCCGCTGAACTTGCCGGCGACGATCTTGCCCGCGAGCTGCGCGGGCCGCGAGTCGGCGGCGACGTCGAACATGCCGGTGCCGTCGAGGTGGTGACGGCAGACGGTGTCGTTGGCGTCGGTGCACGGCGCCGGCCGCGGGTTCTCGCCCTGGTAGACCGCGAGGCCGACGCCCGAGGCGTTGGTCAGGTCCTTGGCGACCACGTTCGCGAGCAGGATGATGCCGCCCTGATCGACCTGCTCGTCGATCGAGGTCTGGATGTGGAGGTCCGGGGCGAGCGCGCCGATGTTGCCCAGCACCATGCCGAGCTGGTTGTCGATGCCGCCGTTGGCGTCGTTCGGCTTCTCGTCGATGTCGAGGCCGAGCTGGGTCGCCTCGGTGCCGTTCGACGGTACGCTGACCTTGCTGATCGCGTAGGTGTGGTTGGTCCCGTCGGGGTCGACGGTGCCGTCGCCGTCGCCGCTCGAGTCGTCGCCGCCGCACGCGGCGGCCAGGGCCGCAAGCGGGAGGGTCGAGGCGAGGAGCAGGATGGGCAGGTGCTTGGCTAGTCTCATCGGTGTTCTCCCAGATGCCGGTCAGATGCGGTCGGTGGTTGGCGCGCCGGTCATAACGCGAACCCGCGTCGTCGCACAAGCCGCGCGATCACACCCGGCCGCCTCGGGTGATCCGGGCCATGAAACGCGCGTCAGCGCCCGCGGTCCGACCGCCGGCGCCGCGCGCCTGGTACCGTCGGCCCGTCGTATGAAGTCGCGTCTCCTCGTCGTCGCCGGGATCGCGATCGCCGCGGCGCTCGCCCTCTGGCTCCTCGTCCTCCGCGGCCATGGCCATCGTGCGAAGCCCACCCGCGGTCCGGTCGCCGCCGGACCGGCGGCAGGAGGCTTCCCCGGCGCCCGCCCGGAGGGGCCCGATCGCGGACGCGCCGGCGGCCCACCGGCGCCGCTCGTCGACGACGATCCGGCCGGCAGCCAGCGGCTCGAGGGCCTGGTGCTCACCGCCGCCGAGCAGCCGGTCGCCGGTGCGATCGTCAGCCTGTCGTCGAACCCGCCGCGCACCACGACCACCGAGACCGACGGCAGCTTCTCCTTCGACGGCCTGGTCGGCCGGCCGTACACGCTCGTCGCGCGCGCGCCCGCCGGCGTCGCCGGGCCGATCACCGCCAAGGCCGGCGGCAAGACGAGCCTGATCGTCCTTCACCTGCGCGCGGCCGGCGCGGTCACCGTCGACGTCGTCGACGGCAAGAACAAGCCGGTCGCCAACGCCACCGTCGAGCTGCGCGGCCTCGATCGCCAGAGCGCGACCACCGCCGCCGACGGCATCGCCCGCTTCGCGCCGGTCGTGCCCGGCCCCTACGACGTCGCGGCGCGCGCCGCCGGCTACGCGCCGTCGTTCGCGTTCCGCCCGGTCCCGACCGGGGAGGTCGAGCTCACGGTCGTCCTCCGGCCGGGCGCCGCCGTCAGCGGCAAGGTCGTCGACGCCGACGGCAAGCCGGTCGAGGGCGCGCGCGTCCTCTACGTCGGCGCCTCCGACTGGGGCGTGCGGCCCGACGATCGCCTCGACGGCGCGCTCACCGCCGCCGACGGCACCTGGCGCTTCGACGCGATCGGCGCCGGCAGCTACCGGTTCGTCGCCCGCCACCCGGCCCACGCGCCCGGCACCAGCCCGCTCGTCAGCCTCGACGGCGTGACGCCGAAGGGCGACATCGTCGTCACGCTCGCCGCCGGCGCGACGGTGCGCGGCAAGGTCGTCGACACCAGCCAGCAGCCGGTCGCCTCCGCGCAGGTGCGCCTCGGCGCGGCCACCCGCGGCATGATCGCGGAGCCGCCGCGCCAGGTCACCAGCGCCGACGACGGCACCTTCGTCGTCGAGGGCCTGCCGCGCGCGCAGCTCTCGGCGGTCGCGATCTCCGAGAGCGCCGCGTCGAAGACGGTGCCGGTCGACACCAGCGCCGGCGACGTGAACGGCGTCGTCCTCACCGTCGACGTCACCGGCGTCATCGCCGGCATCGTCGTCGATCGCGCCGGCGAGCCGCAGGACGGCGTGCAGGTCACCGCCGCGCCCGACTTCCGCAGCGGCAACGTCGACCTCGGCCAGCTCCGGCTGCGCGGCTTCATCCAGGACCTGACCGACTCCGGCGGCCGCTTCGAGCTGGTCGGCCTCGCCGAGGGCAGCTACCTCGTGCGCGCCACCCGCACCGCGCAGGGCCCGGGCCGCGCGATCTTCGGCGACGGCGGCGAGTCCGCGAAGACCGGCACCCGCGACCTCCGCATCGTCCTGCCCGCCGACGGCGGCGTGAAGGGCAAGGTCGCGTTCGCCGACGGCACCGCGCCGGTCGCGTTCTCCGTCTCGGTCGGCTTCGGCCAGGACCAGAGCGGCGGCAAGGACGGCGCCTTCGAGCTCGACGGCCTCGAGCCGCACGGCTACCGGATCGCCGTGCAGGGGCTCGACTTCGACGACAAGACGGTCGACGCCACCGTCGAGGAGGGCAAGGTCACCGACCTCGGCACGATCACGGTCGTCAAGGGCCGCCGCATCGCCGGCCGCGTCACGTACCAGGGCGCGCCGGTGCCGAACGCGACGGTGTGGGCCGGCTCGCAGATCATGGGCACCGGCAGCTCGAGCACGTCGCAGTTCAACGCGCCGGGCATCACGCCGCCGCGCACCGCCACCACCGGCGACGACGGCACCTTCAGCATCGGCGGGCTCGGGCCGAGCCCGGTCGCGGTGGTCGCCGAGCAGGACGACCTCGGCCGCTCGCCCGCGCGGCGCGTGGTGCGCGGCGCCGCCGACGAGCAGAGCCTCGAGCTGGTGCTGGCGCCGTTCGGCTCGCTCGCCGGCACCGTGCACGACCCCGGCGGCGATCGCCACCTGGTGACCGTGCAGTCGACGACGACGCCGAACGCGGCGTACACGGTGATGAGCGGCGCCGACGGCGCCTACCGGCTCGACAAGCTGGCGCCCGACACGTACAAGGCGTCGGCGATGCTGGGGATGCCGTTCGGGCGCGGCGGCATGCAGCTCGTCTCGCAGATCGTCACGGTCGTGTCGGGCGCGGAGGCCCACGCGGATCTGGAGATCGACAAGGGGCCGCTGGCGGTGACGGTGATCGCGGTCGTCGCCGGTGGAACGGCGGGGCAGGGCAGCGGCAGCGGCACGGCGTCCGGCTCCGGCGGCCCCGGCTCCGGCGGCCCCGGCTCGGGCGGCAACGTCATCCGCGGCGCCGCCTGGCTCGTCCCCGGCACGATCACCGCGCGCACCGCCGACCAGCTCTCGATGGCCAGCGCCGGCACCGGCGGCCGCAGCGGCCTCAACTTCCTCATCGGCGGCCGCGCCGACTTCGCCGACCTCCAGCCCGGCACCTACACCGCGTGCGTCGGCATCCTGCCGCGCGAGGTCCCGCAGGGGCTGGCCGCCGGCCAGGAGTACTTCCGCCGCCACAGCGACACGCTGCCGGTGTCGTGCGTGCCCGCGTCGCTCCCCGCCGCGCCGACCGAGCAGACGATCAGCATCCCGACCGAGATCCCGCCGTACGATCCGAGCTGAGCCGCGGCCGCGCGCTCGGCCGCCTACGCCTCGACGTCCGCGCCGCGGTGGCCGAGCGGCGCGCGCACGCCGTCGACGAACCGCCGCATCCGCTGGCCGAGGTCGAGCTCGACGCCGACGCCCGGGAAGACCGCGGCGTCGATGCCGTTCAGCACGTGGTTGACCGCGCGGCTGGTCCCGGGCTCGCCGCCGAGCTGGTTCCACAGCTCCTGGAACGCGCGGGTCTGGATCCGCTTGCCGCGCTCGATCAGCCGCGGCGCCGCGATGCCGAGCGCGTGCAGGTCGCCCTCCATCGCCTTCAACGACGCCGTGCTCCAGAAGATCAGCCGGAGCTGGAACAGCATCGTGTCGGCCGCCTCGAGGCCGCGCTGCCGCCGCATCAACGTCGGCGCGAACTGCGTGCCGAGCCCGACGTGGCGCGCCTCGTCCTTCTCGTAGTAGCGGAGCAGGTCGGCGAGCACCGGCTCGACGCCGCTCTCGCGCACCTCGGCGAAGATCGTGAGCGCGATCGTCTCGAGCATGAGCTGCATGCCGAGCAGCTTCTGCACGAGCGTGCGCGCGCCGAGCGTCAGGTCGAGGACGCGCTGCGACCACGGATCGATCCGCGCCGGCGGGTGGCCGAGCGCGACCAGGTAGTCGTACATCGTGTAGAAGTGGCGCGCCTCGTCGTGCGCCTGCGCGGTCGCCGCCATCTTGGCCTCGAGCGGCTCCAGCTCGTCGGCGAGCTCCGCCGAGATCTTCCACGCCGCCAGCTCGCCCCACAGGATGATCGAGAAGACCTTGCCGAGCGACTCGCGCAGCGCCGGCTCGACCCGGATGCCGCCGTGCTTCGCGACCAGCTCGCGCAGCACCTCGCGGCCGTCCCACGCCAGCTCCTGGCCGCGGTGGTAGATGTGGCGGAGCTTGTCCATCCGCCGCGCGACGTCGGCGTTGCGCGGCAGGTCGAACATCGTGAACGGGATGCGGCTCCTGCGAGCCTGCCAGGTGGCCAGCCGGTCGAGCATCATGGCGGCGTTCCTTTCGTGAGCAAGGCCGTGGCGAGGAACAGCTTGACGTCGTCGAAGACGCGGCGGACGGCCGCCACGTCGTCGTCGAGGAACAGGCGGAGGCCGAGGCCGTCGACGAGCACGCGGACGACCGCGGCGGCGCGCTCGGGCGGCAGGCTCATGCGATCGGCGAGCGGGCCGAGGGTCTGGCGGAGGCCGTCGACGTAGATGTCGCGCAGCTCGCGCTCGAACGCCTGCAGGCGCCGGCGGATCGACGGCTCGTGCAGGCTCTGCCGCCAGACCTCGAGCGCGAACGGGAACTGGGCGCGGGTGGCGACCATCGACTCCCACACCTGATCGAGCGCGGCGAACGCCGACTCGACCGACGGCGGCGCGCTCGCCAGCCTCGCGCGGATCGCTGCGGCGACCCGGTGGCTCCAGTCGGCCTGCAGCTCGATGAGCAGGTGCTCCTTCGACTCGAAGTGGTAATGGACGAGGGACTTCGCGACGCCGGCGGCGGCCGCGATCTCCTTCAGCGAGGCGCCGTGGTAGCCGTCGCGCGTCCACAGCTCCTGGGCGGCGCGCAGGATCTGGCGGACCGATTTGTTCTCGAGATTCACATGCTTGTAGGCTACGTCGGGCATTGGACTGGCCGGCCAGTCCAAGTCTGGGCCGCGCCCGAGGCGGGGTCAAGGAGAAACGCCCCGCGCGCCGTGGTCCCTCGCGGACCCGCGCACGCGCGTCGACCGCTAGTCGTGCTCGGTCTGCTTCCAGTCCGCGTGCTTCATCGCCGCGCCGAGCGCGCACATCATCGCCTCGCCGACCTGGGCCGGCCGCCACCAGGCGCTGGCGTGCACGGTCGTGTCGCCGGTCGTGATCGTGATGCCGCGCAGGAGCGAGTCGATCCGCGGCCGGCACTCCGACGACACGGCCGACGACAGTCGCGCGCGCTCCGCCTCGAACCCATCGACCAGCGCCGTGCGCGCGGCCTCGTCGGCCACGAAGAAGTCGGCGTCGACGCGGATCCCGGCGTCGCTGACGAGCAGCCACGACTGCATGCCGAGCACCTGTAGCCCCGCCACCGGATGGCTCGGCGCCGCCGCCGAGATCACGACCGCGTCCGACGGCGCGCCGGCCAGCCGCAGCCCGATCGCCTCCGGCCCGGGCGCGCGCCCGGCGTCGCGGTCGTCGACCTCCGGCGCCCAGCCTTCCGACGCGATCACCATCAGGTCGGCGCTGCGCCGGCGCGCGACCAGCGGCCCCTTCACCGGCAGCATCGACTGCTTCGCGAGCTGCGCGTTCAGGTCCTGCAGGTCGAGCTTGGCGAAGGCCTTGTCCGATCCCCGGACAGCCAGCATCACGTCGCCGGCGCGGTACGCGATCAGGAGCTCCTTCGGCTGCTCCGGGTCCTTCGCCTTGCGGCCGGCGCCGCCGGTATCGCCGATCGCGCCGCCGCCGAGGCCGTCGACCTGCCGCGCCCAGATCACCAGCTCCGCGTCCGCCGGCACCTGCCCGAACAGCCGCGGATCGCCGTGGATCGTCGGCGGCGCCGGCGGGCCGTGCGGCACGAACCAGCCGGGGTGGTGCTTCACCGCCCGCAGCGCCTGCGTGTGGCGGAAGAACAGGAGCGGGCCCAGCGCGACCAGCGCCACCGCGATCAGCCGCATCGTGAAGCGATCGCCGCCGGTGAGCGCGCTCGGCTTCGGCTTCAGCCCGGGCTTCGCCGTCTTGTCGACCGCCGCCGCCGCGCGCCGCCGCTTGCGCTCGCCCAGCAGGTGCCAGCCGACCGGCAGCACCGGGAACGCCGCCAGCGCCGCCGCCAGCGCCGCCCACCACGGGGCGCCGCGCGTGTACAGCCACGCGCCGGGCACCTCGAACATCACCGCCCCGACGAGGAGGAGGACGATGCTGGCGGTCGCGCGGCGCCGGGTGGTCATGGTCCAACCATAGCGCGCCGCCGGCGGCGCCGCCGGTCAGACGAAGTGGAGCCAGTGATCGTGCTTGGCGTCGCCGCCCTTGGTGACGGCGAAGAAGCCTTCCTGCAGCGCCTTGGTCACCGGCCACTCGCCGCGGCCGACCCGGCGGTGATCGATCTCGCGCACCGGGGTGATCTCGGCGGCGGTGCCGGTGAGGAACACCTCGTCGGCGGTGTAGAGCTCGTCGCGCGACACCGCCTCCTCGCGGAGGTCGACGCCGCGCTCCTGCAGGAGCCGGATCACGGTGTCGCGGGTGACGCCGGCGAGGATCGCCGCCGCGGTCGGCGGCGTGCGCACGACGCCGTTCTTCACGATGAAGATGTTCTCGCCGGTGCCCTCGGCGACGAAGCCCTGCGGGTCGAGCATGATCGCCTCGTCGAAGCCGCTCTTCAGCGCCATCCGCTTGGCGAGCACCGACGTGACGTACTGGCCGCACACCTTGGCCTTGTTCATCACCGCGTTCGAGTTGGCGCGGGTGAAGCCGGAGACCATGCAGCGGATGCCCTTCTTGGCGCCGTCCTCGCCGAGGTACGCGCCCCACTCGAAGGCGGCGATCGCGGTGCGGGTCGGCGGCTCGAACGAGCCGAGCCCGAGCGCGCCCGAGCCGAGGTAGACGATCGGCCGCAGGTAGCAGAAGGGCAGGCGGTTCTGGCGCACGACCTCGGCGCACGCGGCGACGAGCTGGTCGCGCGTGTACGGGATGTCGAGCGTGCAGATCATCGCCGAGTCGAACAGGCGATCGATGTGCTCCCGCACGCGGAAGATCGCGGTCCGTCCGTCGGCGCGCTGGTACGCCCGGATGCCCTCGAACACGCCGACGCCGTAGTGCAGCGTGTGCGCGAGCATGTGATCGGTGGCGTCGTCCCAGGGAACGAGCTTGCCGTCGACCCAGATCGTATCGACCTTCTTGATGGCCATGTCGGCTTCGTACCAACCTCACCCCGGGTGATCAAGGTACAGATCCGACGAGGATCGCGCGACCGGCGTGGGACGGCGCGTCAATCGATCTCCGTCAGGCGCATCGAGCGTCGTCGGCGCCGCGATCGGCCGCGCACGGTGTGCGTGCGTGCACGATGCGTAGCGCGCTACGCACGCGCGTCGCCCCGGTGGCGGTACTGACGCCCGATCAGCGCCCGATCAGCGCCCGATCACCGCGCGATCGGCGCGCGATCAGCGCGCGAGGAGCACCCGCTCGAACGCCGCGCGGATCGCGAGCTGCCACCGCTCGACGCGCGTGCGCAGCGCCTCGCCGCCGGGGAACCCGCAGCGCCGCGCGAGCCGCTCGAGCTCGACGGCGTCGTGGGGCAGCCGGTGCACCGGCCGATCGTGGACGACGCGCATCCGGTGCTCGATGAGCCGCAGGAAGCGATAGCCCTCGGCGAGGACCTCGAGGTCGTCGGCCGGCGCGAGCCCGGCCGCGCGCGCCGCGTCGAGCGCCGCCACCGTCGACGGCGTGCGCAGCGCGACCTGCTCGTGGCCGTGGACGAGCTGCAGGTACTGGGCGGCGAACTCGGCGTCGAGGATGCCGCCCTTGCCGACCTTGAGGTCGCCCGGCTGGCCGAGCTCGCGCTCCATCCGGTCGCGCATCGCCGCGAGCTGCTGGGCGATCGCGCGCGCGTCGGGTCGCTCGGCCGGCGGCGTCCACAGCCAGCTCGCGACCTCGGCCGCGACCTGCGCGCCGAGCGCCGGATCGCCGGCGACCGGCCGCAGCTTGATCAGGGCCTGCCGCTCCCACAGCCGGGCGTCGGTCGCGTGGTAGCGCCGCCAGCCCGACACCGACGACACCAGCAGCCCCGCCGAGCCGCTCGGCCGCAGCCGGGTGTCGACCTCGTAGAGGCGTCCGCGCGGCGTGCGCGCGTGCAGGCCGCTGACCAGCCGCTGCGCGATGCGGCTCATGTACTCGACCAGCGGCAGCGGGCGCGCGCCGTCGGACTCCGCGTGGTCGTCGTCGGGATCGTCGTGGACGAAGACGACGTCGAGGTCCGCGGCGTAGCCGAGCTCGCCGCCGCCGAGCTTGCCGAGGCCGAGCACCGCCATCCGCGCCGGCGTGCCCTGCTTCGTGCGAACGACGCCGTGGCGCGCGCGCACGCCGGCCGCGACCCGCGCGTAGGCGCGATCGAGGCAGACCTCGGCGATCGCGGTCAGCTCCTCGCAGACCTCGAGCGGCGCCAGCCGGCCGCCGAAGTCCGCGAGGCCGACGCGCAGCACCTGGCCGTTCTTGAACTCGGCGAGCGTGCTCCAGGCCAGCTCCTCGTCGCCGGCGTCGGCGGCGTGGGCGGCGGCGAGCCGGCGGTCGACGTCGCGCTCGAGCGACGCGCGGGCGGCGCGCGGCGAGGCCTGACCGACCGCGACCAGCAGATCGATCAGCTCCGGCCGGTCGACGAGCGCCCGCGCCAGGTACTCCGACGCGCCGAGCAACGACGCGAGCAGGCGGAGCAGCGGCCGGTTCTCGTCGAGCAGCGCCCACATCGACCAGGCCGCGCCGCGCTTGCCGGTGAGATCCACCGCGTGGCGCAAGGCCGCGTCCGGATCGGCCGAGCGCGCCAGCTCGGCGAGCAGCGGGCCGGCGATCGCCGCCGCGGCGGCACCGGTCGGCGCCGGCGCCCACGGTGACCACGGCCGCCGGCGCGCGCGATCGAGCTCGCGGGCCGCCGCCGCCGGGTCC
>DASZXE010000903.1:0-1603 GCA_035546475.1 Kofleriaceae bacterium | reverse complement strand
GGGGGCGGCAGGATGACGTCGGCGAGCCGGCTGGTCACCGTCACGTACGGATCGATCGCGACGCGCAGCTCGAGGCCCTCGAGCGCGGCCGTCAGCCGGCCCGTGCCCGGCGCCGACACGAGCGGGTTGCCGGCGACCGTCACGAGCGCGCGCGGCCCGCCCGGCGCGCCCAACTCGTCGGCGAGGGTGGCGACCGGCAGCTCGCCGACCAGCTCCGGCAGCCCGCGCACGCGGCTCCTGCGGTGGCCGAGCCGCGCCTCGGCGCGCCGGCGGTGGCGGCCGGGCTGCACCGCCGGCGACGGGAACATCGCGCCGCCCGGCCGGTCGAGGTTGCCGGTGAGCACGTTGACGAGATCGACCGCCCACGACGCCAGCGTGCCGAACTCCTGGCAGGTCGTGCCGATCCGCCCGTAGCAGGCCGCGCTCGGCGCCGCGGCGTGGTCGCGGGCGAGCGCGCGGATCGTCTCCGCCGGCAGGCCGACCCGCGCCGCGACCCGCTCGGGCGCGAACCGCGCGGCGATCGCGCGCACCTCGTCGAGGCCGCGCACGAGGCCGCCGGCGGCGCCGAGCCGCACGAGGCCCTCGGCGAACAGCACGTGGCAGATCGCGAGCAGGAGCGCCCCGTCGCCACCGGGGCGGATCGCGAGGTGCACGTCGGCGCGCGCGGCCGTCTCGGTGCGCCGCGGATCGACGACGATCACCTGGCCGCCGCGCCGGCGGATCGCGTCGAGGCGTCCGCGCAGGTCGGGCGCCGTCATCAGGCTGCCGTTCGACGCGAGCGGGTTGGCGCCGAGCACCAGCAAGCGGTGCGTGCGATCGACGTCCGGCACCGGCACCGTCAGCGCGCCGCCGAACATGAGCGCGGCGGTCACCATCTTCGGGAGCTGGTCGGCGGAGCTCGCGCTGTAGCGCTGCCGCGTGCCGAGCGCGCGCACGAGCACCGGGCCGTACAGCATCGCGTCGAGGCTGTGCACCGACGGGTTGCCGAGGTAGACGGCGACACCGTCGGCGCCGTGGCGCGCCTTGATCGCGGCGAGGCCGTCGATCGCGACCGCGAACGCCTCGGCCCACGACGCCGGCACCAGCGCGCCGCCCTTGCGGACCAGCGGCGCGCGCAGCCGGTCGGGATCGTCGTGGAGCGCGATCAGCGCGTGCGCCTTCGGGCACAGGTAGCCGCGCGAGAAGACGTCGTCGGCGTCGCCGCGCACGCTCGTCACCCGGCGCGCGTCGTCGTCGACCTCGACGGTCAGCCCGCACGTCGCCTCGCACAGATGACACGTCCGGTACCGCGTCGTCGTCATGCCCCGACCGTACCGCGCCCCGCCGCGCCGGCGCCGGCCGTCTGCCCCCGGCCGGCGGGCCTCACAGCGGGCAGGGGCCGCTGGCGCCGCAGCAGATGGAGCCGCAGGCGTTGTCGCCGATGGGGCCGGGGGCCGCGCAGTGATCGCCGACCATGCAGGCGGGGCGGCCGCCGCAGCGGCACTCGCCCGCCTCGCAGTGCTCGCCGGCCCCGCAGCAGCGGTTGCCGCACGGCGGGCCGAGGGCGCAGCCGCCGGCCGGCGTGCAGGTGGCGCGCCCGGCGTCGACGGCGGCGTCGGGGCCG
>DASZXE010000902.1:0-7588 GCA_035546475.1 Kofleriaceae bacterium | reverse complement strand
GACCCATCGGGCCAGCAGGCCCCGCCGGACCCTGCAGCCCCATCGGGCCAGCAGGCCCGGCGGGTCCCTGCGGACCGGCGGGCCCCTGCGGACCCATCGGCCCGGCGGGCCCCTGCGGTCCGGCGGGACCCTGCGGCCCCGCGCAGCCCGCATCGCAGGTGCCTCCGTCATCGTCGTCGCCGTGACCATGACCGTGGCCGTCGTCGCCATGATCGTCGTCGCCATGATCGTCGCCGCCGTGATCGCCGTCGCCGTGATCGTCGTCGCGGCCGCTGCTGTGGAGGTGTCGCTGCTGCTGCTGGCCATCGACGCATTCGCCGAGGGTGTCGCCGCGCGCGAGATCGGCAGTGATCTCCGTCGGGTCGACAGCCATCGTCTGCAACACGGTCGGGTCCTCTGCCGATGCGTGGCAGACCAGCACCCGACCGGCCGTCGCCGCGTCGACGCCGCGATCATCGGATCGTCCCGCCTCCGCGCAGGCGCCGAGGGCGACCAGCGCCCCGACGTACAAGCTCGACCTCAGCACAACCTGGAGCTTCGCCATGTGTGTCCCCCCGAGGAACATGTGGTGGGGCCCGTCTGCCCCCGATGACGATAGCTAGCGCCACCCGTTGCTTTGAAGTCAAATCAATTCTGCGCTGTGGCCCTGCCGCTCGAACCACGCGAAGTCCCGACACCCGAGCTGGCAACCGGCTCGTGTCCTCGTCCTGGGGAAGAAGCTGGTGACGCGATCAGGCGGCCGGTCACCGCGTCGGTGATGTCCGCAATCCGGACGACGCTGTCCGGAACCCGGACGATGCCGTCGGCCGGGGTCCCGGGCGCGCGGGCGCCGGGCTGCTCGACCTCGCCGAGACGTGGCGGCCGGGGCCCGCGCTCGACGCCGCGGGTCGTTCCTCGCCAGGCACGCCGACGGCGTCGGCACGCCGGTCCCCGCCGTCGAGGACGCCGGGCGCGCGTTGCGCCTCCCCGAGGAGGCCGGCGCACCGGTCGACGAGCTCGTCACCTGCCCCCGACGACGGCGGCACGCGCCGCCCGCACCGTGGTCGCGGATTCGCGTGGCAGAGGAGGTAGTTCCGGCCAGGTCGTCTCGTATACTGGCGCAGGGGGAGCTCATGCAGACTCGTGAACCGGAGGCGGGCGCTCAGGCCCAGATCGTCGTCGACGAGGATCGGCCGTACGGGCCGCGCACGCTCGGCGCCACCACCGACTCGCTCGCGCCGCCGATGGCGTCGCCGGCGGTCGCGGTCGCGCACGAGGCGTCGCACCTGCCGAGTTCGCCGGCACGGCCGGTCCAGCGCCGCGCCGCCGACGACCGGCCGGCGCTCGATCCGATCACCGCGTCGGTCGGGGCCACCCCGGCGCCGCGGGCCGGGACCGTCGAGTGGAGCGTCGCCGGCGATGGCCGGCTCGCGGTCCAGCGCCGCGGCGGCGCCGACGTGGGCCCGGCGGCCGTGCAGGCCGCGGCCGAGGCCGGCATCTCCGGCGCGGCCGGCGCGCTGCCGCACCGCGAGGCGATCCAGGCCTCGTTCGGCCGCCACGACGTCTCGCAGGTGCAGGCCCACACCGACGCCGCGGCCGGCGCCGGCGCGCGGGCGATGGGGGCCGAGGCGTTCGCGACCGGCGACCACGTCGCGTTCGCGGCGCCACCGTCGCTCCACACCGCGGCCCACGAGGCCGCCCACGTCGTCCAGCAGCGGGCCGGCGTCCAGCTCCTGGGCGGCGTCGGCGAGGTCGGCGATCGCTACGAGCGCAACGCCGACGACGTCGCCGATCGCGTGGTCCGCGGCGAGTCGGCCGAGTCGCTGCTCGACGACATCCGCGGCGGAGGCGGCGCGCGGTCGGCGGTCCAGCGCAAGGGAGGCACCGGCGGCGACAGCGACACCGGCGGTGACGACAAGGACAAGGACAAGCACGAGGGCGGCGACGGCGACAAGGTCGACGACAAGGGCGGCGACGGCCACAAGGTCGGGCACGAGGGCGGCGAGCTCGACAAGGTCGAGGGCAAGGTCGGCGACGGCGACAAGGGAGAGAAGGTCGAGGAGAAGAAGCCCGCGCACGGGATCACCGACGAGAAGACGCTGAAGACCCTCGTCCAGCTCCTCGAGAGCCGCGGGCTCGAGCTGACCGAGTTCGAGGGCAGCAAGCTCGACAACCTGACCGCGGCGAAGGTGAAGCGGGCCCTCGACGGCGATCCGATGAACGTCAAGAAGACGACGCCCGAGATCATCGAGGCGCGCAAGGCCGCGGAGAAGTGGGCGCTCGCCGGCGCCAACCGGGATCCGTCGGAGTTCGCCAACCGCTACGAGTACGCCCGCGCCCGCTACTCGGAGCTGAAGCGCCAGGCCGAGAAGACGATCAAGAAGGAAGACATCCCGAAGAACTCGAGCAAGGACAAGGTCGCCGGCAACAAGGCGTCGGAGGAGATCACCGCCGAGAAGCTCACCAAGGCGCTCGACGGCGACATGGACGCGGTGAACGACCTCGGTGAGGGCACCACCAAGATCGCGCTCAAGGACGAGATGAAGCCGCTCGACCTGGCGGCCGAGGTCCAGAAGGCCAAGCGGATCCCGTACCAGTCGTCGACGGCCGAGGCCTACCACGCGCTCAAGCACGCCAAGGAGCTCGACGGCATCACGGCGCTGAAGGCGACCGACTCCGTCCCTCGCTTCGCCGAGGCGACCGAGCTGACGTTGACCGGCGGCAGCGTCCACAAGGCCTGGAAGACCGAGACCGGCTCGACCTGCGTGATCATCCGCAAGGAGTTCGATCGCGAGGGCGGTGACAAGGTCACGCTCGAGGCGATCGTCTACGTGCAGGAGGACGGGACCCTCGTGCTTGCCACCTTCGGTCAGGCCAAGGCAAAGTGAAGCGATGAGCCGCGAGCTGTTCTGGGGCGAGCAGTCGGCCGCTGCCCTCGCCGACGTGGTGCGCACCGCGCTCCAGCGGGCGCAGGCGAAGCCGGAGGTCCACTTCCTTCGCACGGCGTTCGAGAACCTGGTCCGCTTCCACGAGCGCCAGCTCGTGACCGGCGAGCTGGACGAGGCGCAGCTCGCGCAGTTCCGGGCCGACGTCGATGCCGCGCTGCGGCCGCTCGTCGACCTGGTGCGCGACTGGGCGATCGACGTGAAGAACGACGCGCAGTCGGGGCGCGAGGAGGATCGGTTCGACACCTGCCGGAACCGCTCGGCGATGGCGTTCCTGCTCGCCGATCACGCCGACGTGCCGGAGCTCGACGAGATCCGCGAGGACGTCGAGCTCGTCGACGACGAGCTGCACCGGATGTGCGAGTCGTACGGCCCGATCAGCGACGAGCACCAGCCGCGCGGCCTGCCCGCCGACCACTGGTGGTGGCGCTGCACCGGCGACCACGGCGGCTGACCGCCGGCGCCGCGCCGGGCCGGGCGGCGGGGAGTCTCGACGGCGGCGCCCGGCCGCGGTAGAGACGCGCCATGGCCAAGCTCGCACCGATCGGGATCACCCGCATCGAGGGCATGCACTACTACGTGCACGACCTCGAGCGCAGCCGCCGGTTCTACACGGGGCTGCTCGACTTCGCCGAGACGTGGCGGTCGGGTCCCGAGCTCGACGCCGCGGGCCGCCAGCGGTCGGCCGCGTTCCAGGCCGGCGACGTCACCGTCGTCTGCTCGACGCCGGCCGGCCAGGGCGGCCGCGCCGCGCGCTTCCTGTCGAAGCACCCCGACGGCGTCGGGACGCTCGCCTTCGAGGTCGAGGACGCCGAGCGCGCGTTCCGCCTCCTCGAGGAGCGCGGCGGCACGCCGATCGACGAGCTGGTCACCTACACCGACGACGGCGGCACGCTCCGCCAGTTCTCGATCACGACGCCGTTCGGCGACACCACGTTCCGCTTCCGCGAGCGCCGCGGCTACCGCGCGCTCTACCCCGGCGCCGTCGAGGTACCGGGCGCCGCCGCCGGCGAGCACAACCGCTTCGGCTTCGGCGTCATCGATCACGTGACGTCGAACTTCCAGACCATGAAGCCGGCGCTCCTGTGGATGGAGCACGTCCTCGGCCTCGAGCAGCTCTGGAAGGTCGACTTCCACACGAGCGACGTCGACCCCGACCGCCAGACCGGCAGCGGCCTCCGCTCGATCGTCATGTGGGACCCCGCCAGCCAGGTGAAGTTCGCCAACAACGAGCCGGCGCGGCCGTTCTTCAAGGCGTCGCAGATCAACATCTTCAACGAGGAGCTGCGCGGCGACGGCATCCAGCACGCCGCGCTCACGATCCGCGACATCGTGGGCGGCGTGCGCGCGCTCCGCCAGGCGGGCGTGACGTTCATGCCGACGCCGGGCACCTACTACGAGGCCTTGCCCGAGCGACTGCGCCGCTCCGGCATCGACATCATCGACGAGGACGTCGCCACCCTGCGCGACCTCGAGATCCTCGTCGACGGCGACCACCACCACGCCTACATGCTGCAGATCTTCCTCAAGGAGTCGGCCGGCCTCTACGGCGACGCCAAGGCGGGCCCGTTCTTCTACGAGATCATCCAGCGCAAGGGCGACCGCGGCTTCGGCGCCGGCAACTTCCGCGCGCTGTTCGAGAGCATCGAGCGCGACCAGCGCCAGCGCGGGGCCGGCTGATGCTCGACCGGGTCGCGCACGGCGAGCTGCCGCGCAAGCACCACGTGCAGCTCCGCGGCGCCGACGGCGCGCTGCGCTTCGAGGAGTGCTTCACCCGCGACGGCTTCGACGGGCCGTTCTCGATCCTCTACCACCTCGAGCGGCCGCACCTGCACCGGCCCGCCGAGGTCGCCCACGGCTGGCAGGCGCCCGCCCTCGCGCCCGGCGGCGACGAGCGCGCGCTCGCCAAGCGCCACTACCGGACCGGCGAGCTCGCGCGCGGCGGCGCGCCGGTCGACGCGTTCGTGCCGCTCCTCCACAACGCCGACCTCGTCGCCGGCGTCGCCTTCCCCGACCAGGCCGATCCGGTCTACGTCGTCGACGCCGACGGCGACCTGCTCGTCTACTGCCACCAGGGCGGCGGCGTGCTGCGCTCGCCGTTCGGCGACCTTCGCTTCGGCGCCGGCGACTACGTGGCGGTGCCGCGCGCGGTCGTGCACCGGTTCGTCCCCGACGCCGGGCCGCAGCACTGGCTCTGGCTCGAGTGCGACGACCTCCACCTGCCGCGCCAGTGGCGCAACCCGGTCGGTCAGCTCCGCATGGACGCGCCGTACTGCCACCGCGACTTCCGGCGGCCCGCCTTCGCCGGTCCGGTCGACGAGGGGCTGCGCGAGGTCGCGGTGAAGCGCGGCGGGCGCTGGCACGGCTTCACGCTCGGCGCGTCGCCGCTCGACGTCGTCGGCTGGGACGGCAGCGTCTACCCGTGGGCGTTCCCGATCCTCGCGTTCCAGCCGCGGGTGTCGAGCGTCCACCTGCCGCCGACGTGGCACGGCACGTTCGCCGCGCGCGGCACGCTGGTGTGCAGCTTCGTGCCCCGGCTGGTCGACTTCGCGCCCGACGCGATCCCTTGTCCGTACCCGCACAGCTCACCCTCGTGTGACGAGATCATCTTCTATTGCGACGGCAACTTCACCTCGAGGCGCGGGGTGGGGCCGGGCAGCATCTCGCACCACCCGGCCGGGATCCCGCACGGCCCGCACCCGGGCAGCTACGAGCGGTCCATCGGAGCCACTCGCACCGACGAGCTGGCGGTCATGCTGGACACCTACCGGCCGCTCACCGCGACCGCCGCCGCGCGGACGGTGGAGGACGCCGGCTACATGTCGTCCTTCCTGTGAAGCTTCCGTCCATCGAGATCGCCAGTCCAGCTGGACTGACTGTCTCGTCAGACTGACGATATCTGGCAATGGCCGGAGCACCTTGCTCACCCGCAGGGTGTGATTGCCCGTTGTTACCGCATCGGTCAGAGTGGGCTGGATGGGGGATCAACAGGCGGTGGGACTGTGTCGGTGAGCATCCTTTCCCGCCCCGAGCAACGGGTCGCGCTCCAGGACTACTGGCGCTTCCACGACCTCCACCGCGACGATCTGGCGACCCGGGTGGCGCGCTTCATCGAGGCGTACCGGGCCGAGCACCCGCTGGCGCTGCCGATCACGCAGCTCGCGTTCCTCGATCCGGCCGACGAGACGGTCGTGCGCGCCGGCATCGTCGACGGCGAGTGGGCGCCCTACCTCGAGCGCCTCGCCCAGCGCGGCGAGCGCTACGCCGAGCAGGGCGTTCCCTGCGCCCACTGGTTCACCGAGCTGCGCGCGTTCCGCGACATCGTGCGCGGCCTGCTGGTCGAGATCGTCCTCGCCGACGGCGCGCGCGTGCCGGAGATCGTCCGCATCTACACCGGCATGACGGCGCTGTTCGATCTCACCTTCGACACGATCGGCGACGCGTACCTGCAGACGCTCCAGCGCCTGAACCTGCGCGCCGAGGAGGCGCTGCACGCGAGCCAGCAGCGCCTGCGCCACGCGCAGAAGATGGAGGCGCTCGGCCGGCTGGCCGGCGGCGTCGCCCACGACTTCAACAACCTGCTCACGGTGATCGAGAGCTACGCCTGCCTGCTCGAGGACAGCCTGCTGCCCGCCGACGAGCGCCGGCAGGACGCGAGCGAGGTCCGGCGCGCCGCCGAGCGCGCCGCCAACGTCACCCGCCAGCTCCTGGCGATGAGCCGCCAGGGCCGGGCGTCGCCGCACGCGATCGATCTGAACGAGGTCGTCGCCGGCTTCATCCCGATGCTGCGCCGCCTGGTCGGCCACTCGATCGCGATCACCACCCACCGCGGCCGCATCCCGCCGGTCGTCGCCGACCCGGGCGAGCTCGAGCAGGTGCTGATGAACCTGGCGGTCAACGCGCGCGACGCGATGGAGGACGGCGGCAAGCTGGTGATCGCGACCGCCGCCATGGTCTTCGACGAGGCCGCGGCGCAGGTGCGCGGCGTCGGCGCCGGCGCCCACGTCGAGCTGTCGGTCACCGACACCGGCACCGGCATGGACCCGGCCACCGCCGCGCGCATCTTCGAGCCGTTCTTCACGACGAAGGATCCCGGCAAGGGGACCGGCCTCGGCCTGTCGATCGTGCGCGAGATCATCGAGCGCGCCGGCGGCGCGGTGCGCGTCTACAGCGAGCCGGGGCAGGGCACCACCTTTCGCCTCTACCTGCCGGCCGGCACCGACGACGTCGTGGCGCCGATCGCCGCCGGCGCGGAGGAGCCGCGCGAGCTGCCGGCGTGGAACGTGCTGCTCGTCGACGATCAGGCCGACGTCCGCGCGGTCGCCGTCCGCATCCTCCGCGACGCCGGCTGCCAGGTCCTCGAGGCCGGCACCGGCGAGGAGGCGCGCCGCCTGTGCGTGAGCCACGACGGCCCGCTCGACCTCGCGCTCATCGATCTCATCCTCCCCGATGCGCGCGGCGAGCTGCTGATCGACGAGCTGCGCGACATCCGGCCCGCCCTGCGCTTCCTGACGACGTCGGGGTTCCCGGTGCAGGCGCTGAGCGAGCGCGGCCCGACGCCGGTCGACCTGCTCGGCAAGCCGTTCACGCCGGGCGAGCTGCGCGGGGCGGTCGCGCGCGCGATGGGCGGCGATCGCGCGGGCGCGGGCGCGGCTGCGGGCGCG
>DASZXE010000901.1:0-7667 GCA_035546475.1 Kofleriaceae bacterium | reverse complement strand
CGCGCTCGGCCTCGGCGGCGGCGCACCCCGCGCCGGCCCGGGCCGCGCGTCTCCGCCCGTGCCCGTGCCCGTGCCCGTGCCCGTGCCCGTGCCCGAAGCATGCTCCTCTTCACCGTCACCCGCCGCCGGCTCCTCCTCGCGCTCCTCTCCTCTGGCCGCGCCCTCCGCGCGCGCGCCGTGACCGCGCCGCCGCCTGCGCCGGCGTCCGCCGCCTCCCTCGCTGCCCGCCGGTCCGCCCGGAGGCGGCGGCGGCGCGTCCCCCTCACTCACGCCAGCTCCCGCTGCAGCCGGTGCGCGATCGCCTCGAGCGACACCGCGCCATGGCCGTGATGGATCGCGACCGCCGGGTGCGCCGCCAGCAGCACGTTCGCCGCCGCCGCGTCCCGCCGGGCGCTCGCCACGTCGCCCGCCTCGATCGCCGCCCGCGCCCGCGCGTGCAGCTCGACCGCCGCCAGCTCGATCACCGCCGCCGCGTCGATCTTGCCCTCGCCGGCGTGCTGCGCCAGCCGGATCGCCGCGCCCGGCCCGCCGCTCACCGCCGCGCACAGCTCGAGCGCGAGCGCCGCCACCGGATCCTCCTCGCCGGCCGCCGCCTTGCGTGCGTCCGCGGTCGGCGCCTGCAGGCTCACCCGCTGGCACCGGCTGCGGATCGTCGGCAGGAGCTGATCCGGCGCGACCGTCATCAGGATGAACCGCGTCCGCGCCGGCGGCTCCTCCAGCGTCTTCAGGAGCGCGTTCGCCGCCGCCGGCTGGAGCGCGGTCGCCTCGTCGATCAGGAACACCCGCTCGCGCGCCTCGTGCGGCGGCAGCCCGACCGCCGCCACCACCTGCGTGCGCACCGTCTCGATCGGGATGATCTGCGCCGCTCCCTCGCGCGCGAGCGTGATGACGTCGGGGTGGACGCCGTCGGCGATGCGGGTGCAGGTCGCGCAGGTCGTGCACCCCTCGCCGGGCGCCGTCTCGCAGTCGAGCGCGCCGGCGATCGCCAGCGCCAGCGCGCGCTTGTCGGCGGCCGGCGGCCCGGTGAGCAGCAGCGCGTGGTGCAGCCGCCCGGCCGCCATCGCCGCGCGCACCACCGCGACCGCTCGGTCCTGGTAGGCGAGGTCGGCGAGCCGCGGCACGGCGCCACGCTACCATGGTCGCGGTGCGCGGGCCTGCTCACGCGCTCGCACGCGCCCGCACGCGCCGCGCGCCCGCGGGCCCCGTCGATGTTATAGGACGAAGGATGTCGACGTCCCGGACCAACCCGCCGCTCGCCGGCGAGCCCGCCCCGACCTCCGAGCCGACCTTCGCCGCGTTCCGCGACGTGCCCCGCACCGGGGTCATCTTCGTGACGGCGGAGGCGCGCCGCCGTGGCTTCGACACGTCGTCGACCGACTGGTGCAACCTCGGCCAGGGCATGCCGGAGGCCGACGCGCTGCCCGGCGCGCCGCCGCGCCAGCACGCGGTCACGATCGATCCCGCCGACCAGGAGTACGCGCCGGTCCCCGGCGTCGGCGAGCTGCGCGAGGCGATCGCCAGCCTCTACAACCGGCTGTTCCGCCGCGGCATGCGCTCGCAGTACACCGCCGAGAACGTCGCCATCTCCGGCGGCGGCCGCACCGCGCTCACCCGCGTCGCCGCCTCGCTCGGCCACATCAACCTCGGCCACTTCCTGCCCGACTACACGGCCTACGAGGAGCTGCTCGACGTCTTCCGCCTGTTCTCGCCGATCCCGATCCTCCTCGAGGGCGAGCGCGGCTACGCCTTCTCGCCGGGCGACCTCCGCCGCGAGATCCTCGGCCGCGGGCTGTCGGCGCTCCTGATGTCGAACCCGTCGAACCCGACCGGCAAGGTCATCGGCGGCGACGACCTCGCCGAGTGGGTCGCCATCGCGCGCGAGCTCGACTGCACGATGATCTTCGACGAGTTCTACTCGCACTACGTGTGGCGGCCCGACCTCGCGTCGCAGGGCGCGATCTCGACCGCCGCCCGCTTCGTCGAGGACGTCGATCGCGATCCGGTCGTCATCCTCGACGGCCTGACCAAGAACTGGCGCTACCCCGGCTGGCGCGTGACCTGGACCGTCGCGCCCCGCAAGATCATCGAGGCGGTGTCGTCGGCCGGCTCGTTCCTCGACGGCGGCGGCTCGCGGCCGCTCCAGCGGGCGGCGATCGGCCTCCTCGATCCGGAGGCGACCCTCGCCGAGACCGCCGCCATCCACGCCGAGTTCGGCAAGAAGCGCCAGCGCCTGCTGAACGGCCTGCGCGACGTCGGCTTCACCGTCGACCTGCCGCCCGAGGGGACCTTCTACGTCTGGGCGTCGGCGCAGCACCTGCCGCCGTCGATCAGCGACGGCATGAGCTTCTTCCGCGCCGCGCTCGACCGCCAGGTGATCACGGTGCCCGGCGACTTCTTCGACGTCGATCCCGGCAAGCGGCGCGGCGGCCGCAACTCGCGCTTCCGCCGCCACCTGCGCTTCTCGTTCGGGCCGGCGATGGCGAAGCTCGACCTCGCGCTCGACCGCATCCGCGCGCTGGTCGCCGACGCCGGCCGGCGGGCCTGACGGATGGCGCGCGCGCCCGCCCCGATCGCCCCGCCGCCCGCCGGCGGGGTCGCCCCGGGCCCGGCGGCTGCCGCGCCGCCGCCGCCGACCCGCTTCCGCCGCATCGTGCGGAAGATCTGGTGGCTGCACTCGACGTTCGCGCTGACGTTCGGCGTCGGCGTGATGCTGTTCGCCCGCCACGGGCTCGCCTACGCCGACAAGCTGCTGCTGGTCCTCAGCCTGTCGTTCCTGCTGATGTTCGTCGCGCTCCGCTTCATCGTCGGGCCCGCCAACCGGCCGCCCGGCGAGAAGCTGCTGCGCAAGGGGCTGCGGCTGGGGACGAACTACATCATCAAGCAGCTCTACCAGCAGATGTTCTTCTTCCTGGTCCCGCTCTACGCGTCGAGCGCGACCTGGTCGTTGTCGTCGACGAACTGGTGGCTGGCGCCGCTGCTCCTCGCGTGCGCGGTGCTGTCGACGATGGACCTCGTCTTCGACAACGTCATCATGGAGCGGCGCTGGCTGGCGGCGGCGATGTACGGCCTGGCGATGTTCGGCCTCCTGAACGTCGCGGTGCCGCTGGTGTTCGGCCTCGATCACGCGGCCGGGCTCGTGCTGTCGGCGCTGGCGACGCCGCCGTCGGTGGCGCTCCTCACCTTCTCGGTGCGCTCGGTGTTCGCGTGGCAGGGCGCGGTGGCGACGCTCGGCGCGACCGGCGGCCTGGTGCTCGCGGTGATGGTGTGGCCGGCCGCGATCCCGCCGGCGCCGCTGGCGATGACGGAGACCGCGGTCGGCTCGGGGACGCGCGGCAGCTACGAGTGCATGCCGCCGTCGGCGCACGTGATCCGGCGCTCGCACCTCGACGGCCTGCGCTGCGGCTCGTGGCTGGTCGAGCCCGGCGGCGTGAAGGACGAGATCGTCCACGACTGGTACCACCGCGGCCAGCACGTCGCCCACCTGCACCCGAGCCTCGCGCACTGCGACGGCGAGGGGACCGTCGTCGTCAGCGAGCTGCCGGCGGAGGAGCTGCCGGCGGATCCGACCGGCAAGTGGCGCTGCGTGACGCGGACCGCGCACGGGCAGCTCGTCGGGCTGCGCGACTTCACGGTGACGGCGGACCTGCTGGACGCGGCGACCCCGACCGCGCCGACCGCGCCGGCCGCGCCGGCCGCGCCGGCCGCGCCTGCCGCGCCTCTCGATGCCGGCGTCGCCCCAGCTCCGGGCACGGGCACGGGCACGGGCACGGGCACGGGCACGGGTCAGTAGCGGAGGGCGACGGCGAGGTGGAAGCGGCCGCGCGGGTTGTCGCCCAGCCGCGGCTCGAGCGGCAGCGCGTACTCGATCGACAGCGCGCCGATCGGCAAGAGCCACCGCAACGCCATCCCCGCCGACGGCCGGATCGACCCCGGCTTCACGGCCGCCCACGTGTTGGTGACCACGCCGGCGTCGGTGAACACCGCCGACGCGATCGGGATGCCGAAGAGCTGCCACAGCGTGACCTGCGCGTCGAGCGTCGCCAGCGCGCGGATGTTGCCGCCCGCCGGCAAGAGCCGCACCTGGCACAGCCCCGCGCTCGGGTTCGAGGGATCGCAGCCGCCGTCGAGCGGCGGCACCGGCACCGCCACCAGCTCGGTCGCCAGCCGGTCCTCCTCGAAGCCGCGCACGGTGTCGTCGCCGCCGGCGTAGAACCGCTCGACCTCGGGCAACAGGACCGAGTTGTCGAGCGGGATGCCCTGGTCGTAGCGGGTGTCGGCGCGGAGCTGGAAGCGCCCGGCGGTCCAGAACACCTGGCCGAGCCCGCTCACCTTGAGGAAGGTGTCCTGGCCGAGCAGCCACGGGCTCGCGACCGACAGCCCACCTTGCAGCCGGTAGCCGCGCGCCGGCGCCAGCGGGTTGAGGTTGCCGCTCGCGTCGCGGCGCGTGTCCCAGTCGAGCGTCACGCCGACGGTGCCGGTGCGGGTCTGGATCGGGTTCTGCTCGATCGACTCCGCGAGGCCGGCCGGGCGGATCGCGTCCTCGTCGCGGCTGAGCTGCCGCACGTCGTAGCGCAGCGCCGCGGTGACCAGCCGCGCGGTGTGGTGGGCGTCGTGCGCGCGCTCCCAGGTGCGCACCGCCGCCAGCGAGCCGCCGAGCGAGCGCAGGTCGCCGAACCGCTCGGTCACCTGGTTGCGGATGAACGCCGCGACCTCGGTGTCGAACCGCGCCCAGCCGGGCAGCAGCCAGCGCGGCAGCCGGAGGCTGGTGTCGGCCGACTGGTACTCGGTGCCGAGCGTGAGCTGGGTGTCGAGCTTGATGCCGAGCCCGCCGAGGTTGGGCATCACCGGGTGCGCCCGCAGGAAGGCGCCGTTCAACTGCGAGTAGCCGCCCTCGAGATCCATCCGGGCGAGCAGGTCGTAGCGCTCCTCGACCTTGACGACGACGTCGACGGTCGTCTCGCGCGGGTCGTCGAAGTTGATCAGGTCGAAGGCGACGCCGTTGAACAGGTTCGTCGAGCGCAGGCGGCGCAGGCCGCTCGTCTGCAGGCCGGCGGTGAGCAGCGCGCCGCGGTCGAAGCCGAGCTGGTCGCGGATCACCCAGTCGCGCGTGCGGAAGTTGCCGCGGATCACGACCTCGCCGAGGTGCAGCTCCTGCTTCTCCTCGATGTTGAAGACGACGACGACGTGGTGGTCGTCGGAGCCGGGCCGGACCTCGACGGTGACCGCGGCGCGCGGCCGGCCGAGGCTCCAGTACCAGTCCTTGAGCGCCTGCGCCTCGGTGTCGAGGTTGTCCTTCAGGTACGGGTCGCCGACGTGCACGTGCAGGCGCTCGCGGATGCGCGCCTCGTCGCCGGCGCGGCGGCCGCCGGCGGCGCCGCCCTCGAAGACGATCTCGATGTCGTCGATGACCGTGCGCGGGCCCTCGTCGATCTGGAAGAGAACCGCGAGCTCGTGCGGCGCGACCTCGCCGGCGACCTCGGCGGCCGACAGCGCGGCCGACGCCCACCCGGAGCGGCGCGGCGCCGCCGACACCGACGCCTTCGCCGCCAGGTAGCCGCGGCTGCGGTAGAGGCGCTCGAGGCCGGCGACGTCGGCCTGGAGCTGCTCGCGGGTCGGGAAGACCGGCGCGGCGAACAGCCGGAAGCTGGTCGCGGGCCGGGTGCCCACCGCCCCCTGCAGGTCGGCGAGCGGCACGCTGCACGCCGTCGACACGCCGTCGGCGGCGCGGCAGGCGAACTCGACGGTCTTGACCGTGCGCGCCGGCCCCGACTCGATCCGGTAGATGACCCGGTCGAACGCGCGCAGGCGGACGCGCTCGCTGGTGACGATGACGTCGAGGTAGCCGCGCGACTGGTAGAGCGCCTCGATCGCGCGCGCCGACGCCGCGACCTCGATGTCGTCGGCGGACGTCGCCGCGCCGAAGGTGAGCTGGTTGGTGAGCAGCTCGTCGGAGAACGCGTCCTTGTCGTTGCCCTCGAAGACGACGTCGATCTTGCGGCGCGGATCGACCGACACCGTGAAGGTGACGCGCTTCGACGCGCGGTCGAACGAGGTGCGCGGATCGAAGTTGCTCTGCACGCGGGCCGCCGGGTAGCCGCGCTTCTGGAACCGCCGCGTGACCCGCTCGAGGTCCGCCTGAAGCTGCGCGCGCGTGAACCGGCAGCGGCCGAGCACGCACGCCCAGCCGTGGTGGAACTCCTTCGCGATATCGTCCTCGGAGATCGCGAGGCCGGTGCCGGTCGCGCCGGCGTTGACGACGTTCACCTTGCCGACGCGGTAGCTGGGGCCGAGCTTCGCCCGCACGCGGATGCGCGCGCCGTAGCGGCCGACCGCCTGCTCGGTGACGTGGGCGACCGCCTCGAAGAAGCCCTCGTCGCGGAGGTAGGTCTCGATCCGCTCCTGCTCGGTCGCGAGCTGCTTCTTCAGGTTGTCGACGTCGGCCGGCAGGTAGACGCCGGTGCGCAGCCGCATGCGCCGCCGGACCTCGTCGTCGAGCAGCACGTCGTAGAAGCGCTGCGACAGCTTCACGTCGACCCACCGGACCATGACGATCGGCTCGAGCCGGAGCGTGGCGACGACCTCGCCGGGCGCCGGCCGATCGATGGCGAGGTCGACGAGGTGGTAGCCGAGGCGCTCGCACGTCCGGGTCAGCTCGGTGCGCGCGTCGGCGGTCAGCGCGCGGTGGCGGCGCATGGCGCCGTCGAGGAGCGCGCGGACGCGGGCGGGCGAGTCGATCAGCGTGCCGGCGATCTCCCAGCGGGTCCACTGCGCCGGCGGCTCGGCGACCGGCGCGACGGTCGGCACCGGCGTCGTGCCGGCCGGCGGGATCGGGGAGGGCAGGGGCGACGTCGGCGGTGGGCCGGGCGACGGCAGCGGGGTCGCCGGCGTCCCCAGCGTGCCCGGCGGTGGGGGCGCCGGCGTCGTCGGCTGGCTCGCGGGCGCGGGCGCCGGCGCGGGCGCGGGCGAAGGCGTCCCCGGCGGGGGCGTGACGTCCGTCGTCGGCCGCGGCTGCGCCCGGGCCACCGCGACCCACGCACAGACGACCAGCACGCCGACCGCGATGCGCCCGCCCGTGCGGTGTCGAGCAGCGCCTCGACGCCGCAGGTCGATCGGCCCGCCGGCGGGGCCGGCCGCGCCTCCACGGCGTCGTCGCTCGCAGACTCGCGCCTTCCGATCCGCGGACAATGCGGCAGCCGGCATCGGTCCACGGATCTTCATGGGCCCAGGAGCGTGCGGAGGAACAGCGGCACCACCAGCTTGACCTCGACGTCCTTCACGTCGCGCTCGGCCGCGTCGTCGTAGTCCTTGCGCAGGTACGAGAGCTGGCCCGACACCTGGTAGCCGAACACCGGGAAGCGCAGCTCGATCTTGCCGTCGAGCGTCGAGCCGCGCGACGTCCGCTCGAGGTCGCCGACCAGGTCGAGGTTCTCGAACAGCCGCTTCTCGCCGTGGAAGCCGAACGACGCCAGGTTGAGCTCGATGCGGGCGACGTCGAGCCCGGAGAGCTGCCGCAGCGTGTCGGCGATGCCGCTGGTCAGCATGTCGCCGGCGAGCTGGCGGATCAGCTCGTCGGCGTAGCCCTGCGAGGTGTCGGTCGACGGATCGATCCTCGTCGGATCGGCGCCGACCGTCTGCGAGCCGAGGTTGGCGCGGAGCTGCGCCGGCGT
>DASZXE010000900.1:0-3063 GCA_035546475.1 Kofleriaceae bacterium | reverse complement strand
CGCCGCCAGGTCGCGGGCGAGGACGGCGCGCAGGCCGGGCAGGTCCGCCGGCTCGGGCGCAGCCGCGTCGCGGTGCGGCGCGCGCCCGCAGGCGGCGAGGAAGGCCACCAGCGCCGCCGCGCGCCGGCGCCGCGTCACAGCTTCAGCATGCAGGCCTCGGCGCTCGAGACCTCGAACTTGCCCGGCTGCTCGATCTCGACGGACTCGACGACGCCGTCCTTGATCGTCATCACGCCGCGGCGCGCGCGCACGCCCATGCCGGGGCCGGTCAGGTCGACCTCGAGGCCGAGCGCGCGGGTCAGCGCCGCGTTGCCGTCGGCGAGCATCACGATCTTGCCGAGGGCGCCCTGGCTCTCCGCCCACGCGCGCATCACGTGGGCGTCGTTCACCGACAGGCAGGCGATGAGGTCGACGCCCTTGCCGCGCAGCTCGTCGTAACGGGCGACGTAGCCGGGCAGGTGCTGCTTCGAGCAGACCGGCGTGAACGCGCCGGGCAGCGAGAACAGGATGACGCGCTTGCCCGCGAACAGCTCCGCGGGGTCGACGTCCTTGGGACCGTCGGCGGTCGCCTGCTTGATGGTGACGGAGGGGAACTTGTCGCCGGCTTGGATCGTCATCACATCTCTCCTTGAATGCCGCGCAACGTAGCAGATAGGCTCCGCCGATGCGCCTCGGCCCGGTCTCGTGGGTCGTCACCCTGACGGTGGCGGCCTCCACCGCTCGGGCCGAGCGCTGGCAGGACGCGACCCCGTCGACGATCGGCGCCACCGCCGAGTGGACGAACCAGGTCGAGGCGGCCGATCTCGACGGCGACGGCTGGGTCGATCTCGTGTTCGCGAACGGCGGCGACGACGATCACGCGGGCACGCCGGAGCCGCAGCGGGTCTTCCGCAACCTCGGCAACTGGGCGCAGGCCGGGCCGCACTTCGCCGAGATCACCGGCGCGGTGTTCGGCGCGGCGGCGACGCGGCTGTCGCGCGTGATCCGCGCCGGCGACCTCGACGGCGACGGCGATCTCGACCTGTTCGTCGGCGGCGCGCACGGCACCGCGAGCGGCCTGTTCGTGCGCCGGGTGAACGGCGCCTACGACGACGTCTCGGCGACGAACCTGCCGGCCGGGCCGGTCTCGCTCGGCGACGCCGAGCTCGGCGACGTCGACGACGACGGCGATCTCGACCTCGTCGCCGTCGACTGGGGCGGGCCGCCGCTCACGTCGACCGGCGGCGTGCGCGTCTGGCTCAACGACGGCAGCGCGCGCTTCACCGCCGCGCCGGCCGATCGGCTGCCGGCGACCGCGATCGGCTGGGCCTGGCGGGTCGCGCTCGTCGATGTCGACGACGACGGCGACCTCGATGTCGTCGTCGGTTGCCGCGTCTGCGACGGCGCCGTCCTCTGGACCAACGACGGCACCGGCCGCTTCACCGACGCGTCGGATCACCTGCCGCTCGCCGCCGGCGCCGACGATCTCGAGGCGATCGACCTCGATGGCGACGGCGATCTCGACCTCGCGGCCGCCGGCGGCGGTGGCGCGGGTCCGGACACCGTGCTCGTCAACGACGGCCACGGCCGGTTCGAGGACCAGACCGCGGCGATGCTGACCGGCGCGGCGAACCCGGCCGGCTCCGACGACCGCGCGCTCGCGTTCGTCGACGTCGACTCCGACCGCGATCCGGATCTGATCGTCGGCTCCGCCTCCGGGCCCGACCGGCTGCTGCGCAACGACGGCGCCGCCGGCTTCACGGTCGTCGACGGCGCGCTGCCGCAGACGACGCCGGGCACGCTCGGCCTCGCGCTCGCCGACCTCGATCACGACGGCCGCGTCGACCTCGTCGAGGCCCGCGGCGAGGGCGAAGCGCCCGAGATCGTCGCGCTCGGCGCCGCCGCAAACCCGCCCGACACCGCGGTGCCGGTCATCCGCGTGCTCGTGCGCGCGACCCGCGCCGACCGCCGCGTCATCGCGCGCGTCCACGATCGCCGGAGCCGCGGGCGGCCCCACGACTGGCGCCGCGTCGTCATCGAGCCGGGCGGCCCGGGGACGCACGCGCCGATCGCGATGCGCTGGATGGGCGAGGAGCTGTGGACCGCGACCGTCCCCGACGAGCCGGACCTGACCTACGCGGTCTGCGCGTCGGACGCCGCCGGCAATCCGTTCTGCGCGCACGACGAGTCGCTCGACCCGGCCGCCGACGCGGGCGCCGACGCCGGCACCGAGGCGGGGTCCGCCGGCGGCTGCTGCAGCACCGGCGGCACGGGCGCCACCGGCGCGCGCGCGAGCGCGGTGCCAGCCCTGCTCGTCGCCGCGATCCTGGTCGGCGGCCGGCGCCGCCGCACCCGCACAGGAGCCTCCCGATGACCCGCTTCCTCCTCGTCTGCGCGGCCGGCGCGGCCGGCACCGGCTGCCGCTACCTCGTCGCGCTGGGCCTCGCGGCCCGGGTGCCGACGTTCCCGATCGCCACGCTGATCGTGAACCTGGTCGGCTGCTTCCTGATCGCGCTCGTCGCGCAGCTCGCGCTGTCGGCGCCCAGCTTCTCCGATCACCTGCGCGTCGTGCTGATGACCGGCTTCATGGGCGGGCTCACGACCTACTCCGCCTTCAACCAGGAGGCGACCAAGCTCCTCGGCAGCGCGCCGCGCACCGGCGCGCTCTACGTCGCCGTCACCCTGCTCGGCTGCTTCGCCTGCGGGCTCGCCGGCACCTGGCTCGCGCGCCGCATCGTCTGACGGCCCTAGCTGCCCTCGGAGCCTCAGCCGCTGGCGACGTACGCGATCGCGACCGCCGCCGCGAACAGGAAGAGCAACAGCGCGATCGTGCCGGCCACGCTGCGGGTCGGCAGCCACCGCCACCGCTCCCCCGACGGCCGCCGCAGCCGGTCGCCCGCGAAGGCCGGCATGTAGCCGGTCGGCGGCATCCGTCCGGCGGCCGGACGAGGCGCGCCGCCGGTCGCCGCGTTCCCCGCGTCGGCCGCCAGGTCGTCGAGCACCGCCGCCGCCGCCGCCGACAGCACCGGCTGCCCCTGCTCGTCGAGCGCCGCCACGCTCATCGTCGTCGCGCCCGCGCCGGCA
>DASZXE010000899.1:0-2400 GCA_035546475.1 Kofleriaceae bacterium | reverse complement strand
CGGCGCCGGGGCGGCCGCCGGGGCCTCGCCGCCGAGGATCGCGAGCGCGCCGGCCGCCGCGTTGACCACCAGCGCCTCGTCGATCGCCTTCTGATCGTCGTTGACGGTCGCGGTCACCACGAACCAGCGGTCGTCGACGCGGTGGCCGAGCCACGTCAGGTTCATGACGCCCGGCTCCGAGCCGCCCTTGAAGCCGATGTACGTCCACTTCGACTTGTCGTACGGCGCGCCCGGGTTCTTGGCGAGGATCGAGAGCGGCTCCGCCTCGGGCTTCCAGTTGGCGCGGTCGCCGAGCGTCGCCATCACGTTGCAGAGGTCGGGGCCGCTGGCGAACCACTCGAGGTCGAGGTCGCGCGGCGCCGTCCAGTCCTTGACCGCCT
The DNA here is from genome assembly GCA_035546475.1 of Kofleriaceae bacterium. Lineage (GTDB taxonomy): Bacteria > Myxococcota_A > Polyangia > Haliangiales > Haliangiaceae > UBA2376. The sequence continues at coordinate 2,020 of DASZXE010000899.1, read as the reverse complement.
GCGCGACGTCGATCGGCCGCTGCCGGTACGACTCGAGCAGCTTCTTCTTCGCCGCGACCGGCGCCTTGCGGTAGGCGTCGAGCTCGGCGGGCGTCACCGCGAGCTTGAGCGCGAACATCTCGCGGGTGCGGAGGAACGGGATGTCGAGCTTCGGGTCGCCGTGCTTCGCCGTCGTGAGCGCCTTCTCGACCTGCTCGCGGCCGACGAAGTCGATCAGGTGATCGGTCGCGGTGTTGTCGCTGATCGAGATCATGTTGGTGGCGAAGTCGCGCAGCGAGCGCTGGGTGCCGGCCGGCAGGTCCTGCATCTCGCCCGACGGCAGGCTCTTCGCCTCGTCGCGCACGGCGAGCATCGTGTCCCAGGTGAGCTTCTTGTCGTGGGCGAGCTTGTCGTCGAGCGCGAGCAGCACCCACAGCTTGAACGCCGAGCCGATGCCGAGCCGGTCGGTGCTGTTGTGGTTCTGCAGCGGCTTGCAGGTGCCCTTGTCGATCTCGGCGACGAACAGCTCGGTCTTCGTCGCCGCCTTCTCGAGCTGGGCGACCGCGTCGCCGTAGGTGCGCGGCGGCGCCTCGGAGGTGGCGGGCGCGAAGACGAGGCCGGCGATCTGGCGCGGCGTCGTCGCCGTCATCTGCAGGCCGACCCGCACGCCGCCGGCCGCGGTGTCGAGCAGCGCCGACAGCTCCAGCGGCGGCTTGCTGTCGAGCTTGAGCTGCTTGATCGGCGGGAGCTGGCCGGCGAGCTGGCCGAAGATGGTGACCACCTTGTCGGCCGGCACCACCTTGAGGAACGACGGCGCGAAGCGGCTCTCGACGTCGGCGGTCGTGAGCTTGCCGCCGCCGTTGATCGTGTCGAGCACCCACGCGAGCGACTCCTCGGCGGTCGGGCCGTCGACGATCGGCGGCACCGGGGCCGGGGTCGGCGCCGGCGCCGGGCCGGGCGTCGGCATCGGCGTGGCCGTCGACGGGCCGGTGGCGGAGCCGCGGCCGCAGGCAGCGGCGGTGGTGGTGGCCGCGGCGAGGGCGGCGATCAGGAGTGACGACCGGAGGCGGGCGGAGGTGCGCACCCGCGGTTGGTAACACGGCGGCGCGCGGCGCGCGGCGGGTCAGGGGACGATGAGGAGCGCGTCGCCGAGCTCGTGGGCGCTGAGGCGGTGGGCGCGGGCGACGTCGAGGCCGCGGTCGAGCAGCGCGCGCGAGGCGAACGCGCGCAGCAGCTCGTGGTGGCTCTCGCCGGGGACGTGGAGGCCGCTGACCAGGCCGTCGACGACGTGGCGCGCGGTGCCGGCGTCGAGCCGCAAGGTCGCGACCCCGGTGCCGGCGCGGCCGCCGCTGGCCTCGAGCGCGCGGACGACCGTGGTGCCGACGGCGATCACGCGCCCGCCGGCCGCGCGCGTGCGGGCGACCGCGCCGGCGGTGGCCTCGGGGACCTCGTACGGCTCGGGCCAGGGCAGGGCGGCGTCGAGGGCGGCGTCGCCGGTCGAGCCGAGGCCGGCCGCGTGGGTCAGCGCGGCGACGCCGATGCCGCGGCGGCGCAGCGCGAGCAGGACCTCCCACGTCAGCGGCCGGCCCGCCGACGGCATCTCGACCGCCCACGGCCGGGTGGCGTAGGCGGTCTGCACGGACCAGAGCGCGAGCGGGTCGCGCCGGTGCGCGTACTGCACCGGCACGCCGCTGGCGTAGATCGCGTGCCACAGCGCGGCGCGCGCGTCGGCCTCGTCCTCGCCGGTGCCGGTGCCGGTGCCGGTGCTGTCGGCGCCGACGTCGAGGACGACGCGGCGGCCGTCGGCGGCGAGCACGCGCGCCGTCAGCGGGCCGACCCGCACGACCTCGCCGGCGCGCACCGGCGGCGGGGCCGGCCGATCCTCGGTGCGCGTCCGCCAGTCGCCGCGGCCGAACAGCACCCCGGCGAGGCGGCGGCCCTCGATCGGACCCGACAGCCGCAGCTCGAACGGTTCGCCGGCCGCCGTCCGTCCGCGCAGCGACGCCGGCAAGGTCGCGGCGTCGTTGACGACGACGAGGTC
>DASZXE010000898.1:0-1987 GCA_035546475.1 Kofleriaceae bacterium | reverse complement strand
CCTGCGCGGCCTCGGCGGCGGAGCGGGCGCGGGCGGTGGCGCGCGGGGCGCGGGTCGGCGCCTCGACCAGGCGGAAGGCGTCATCGACGTCGAGCGCGCGCGGCAGCGCCTTCTTCTTCTTCGGCCCGCGCACGGCGGCGGCCGGGTTGCCGTCGATCACGCGGCGGCGGTGGAGGAAGCGGAAGAATGTCCGCAGGGCGGACAGCTTCTTGCCGATCGTCGTCGGGTCGTTGCCGTCGAACAGCGTGGCGAGGTGGCGGCGGACCTCGATGGCGTCGATCGCCGACGGCGGCGGCGCGGTGCCCTTGCGGCGGGCGGCGGCGCCGGCGTGGAAGGCGCGGACCTCGCGCAGGTAGACCTCGATCGTGCGCGGCGACGCGTTGCGCTCGGCGCGCAGGTAGTCGCCGAAGCCGTCGATCGCCGCGGGCCAGTCCACGAGGCGAGGCTAACCGCGTGGCGGCGGCGCCGCGACTTTCCGGCGGTGCGGCGGCGGAGCGGCACGGGCGCGGCGGCGCGTGGCGGTGGGCGCGACCTCGAGGCGCGCGCGACCCCCGCCGGCTCGACGAGGACGTGCGTGCTACCGTCGCGGCATGATCGGCGAGACGCTGGGCAGCTACCGGGTGGTGGCGGAGCTGGGCAAGGGCGGGATGGGCGCGGTCTACAGCGCGGAGCACGTCGTGCTCGGCCGCAAGGTCGCGATCAAGGTGCTCCTGCCGGCGCTGTCGTCGAACGACGAGCTGGTGCGCCGGTTCTTCAACGAGGCGCGCGCGACGGCGACGCTCGATCACCCGGGGCTCGTGCAGGTGTTCGACTTCGGCCACGCGGCCGGCGGCAGCGCGTACCTCGTGATGGAGCTGCTGCAGGGCGAGACGGTCGGCAAGCGGCTCGCGCGCGTGGGGCGCCTCGATCACGCGAGCGCCGCCGACCTCTGCCGGCAGGCCGCGGCGGCGGTCGCCGCGGCGCACGCGGTCGGCATCGTCCACCGCGACCTCAAGCCGGACAACCTGTTCCTCGTCCGCGACCCGGAGGTGGCGCTCGGCGAGCGGGTGAAGGTGCTCGACTTCGGCATCGGGAAGCTCGCCGACAGCGGCGGCGGCGCGGCGGGCTCGCTGACGCGGACCGGCGCGGTGCTCGGCACGCCGACGTACATGTCACCCGAGCAGTGCAAGGGCGCGGGCGAGGTCGACGCGCGGTCGGACATCTACTCGCTCGGCTGCATCCTGTTCGAGCTGGTGTGCGGGCGGCCGCCGTACGTCGGCGCGGGGACCGGCGAGCTGATCGGAGCGCACATCTTCCAGCCGCGGCCGAGCCCGCGGTCGTTCGATCCATCGATCCCGCCGGCGCTCGACGCGATCATCTCGCGCGCGCTCGAGAAGGAGCCGGCCGCGCGGCAGGGGTCGATGCAGCAGCTCGGCGCGGAGCTCGAGCAGTTCGTCGCATCGATCGGCGGGGTCGGCGCGCGCGGCGGCGCGGGCGCGAGCGGGCGGGTGGCGGCGATGGGCGCGGGTCACCTGCTCGGCGCGGGCGCGCCGCCGAGCACGCCAGGCCACGCGGGAGGGCCGGGCAGCGCGCCGGGATATGCGGGACCGGGCAGCGCGCCGGGATACGGGCCGTCGAGCGCGCCCGGGTACGCGACCGGGCCGCACGGTGCGGGCGGCGCGGCCGGATATGCGGCAGCGAGCGTGCCGGGCTACAGGCCGGGGAGCGCGCCCGGATACGCGACCGGGCCCGGCACGACGCTCGGCAGCGCCGCGGGACAGCCGTCGTATGGCGGGCAGCCGCGGCAGCGATCGATGGCGCCGTACCTGCTGGCGAGCGTGGTGGTCCTCGGCGGCGCCGGGGTCGCGGTGGCGCTGATCGCGACGCGAGGCGGCCGCGACACCAAGGTCGCGGCGAACGGCGGTGCGCCGACGCCGACGCCGACGCCGACGGCGAACCCGACGCCGACGGTGAATCCGACGCCGACGCCGACGGCGACGCCGAACCC
>DASZXE010000897.1:0-16859 GCA_035546475.1 Kofleriaceae bacterium | reverse complement strand
CGCGCCTCGGCCTCGGACAGGCCGCAGCGGCCGAGCGGCGGATCGGTGAACAGGCCGTAGATCGGGAAGCGATCGCTGACCCGGCGCGCGCCGCCGTCGAGGAGGTTGGCGGCGGCGATCTGGAAGTCGTCGTACGAGGTGTGGGTGAAGGCGCCGCGGCCGTTGACGTCGCCGAGCGCCCAGATGTGCGGCTGGCTGGTGCGGAGCTGATCGTCGACGGTGATGTAGCCGCGCGGGTCGGTCAGGACGCCGGCGGCGTCGAGGCCGAGGTCGTCGGTGTTGGGGACGCGGCCGATCGCGAGCAGGAGGTGGCTGCCGGTGACGGTGCGGGCGCCGTCGCCGCCGCCGCCGCCGCCGCCGCCGCCGGGGCCGGTGACGTCGAGGGTGACGCCGCCGCTCGCGCGCGCGACGCGAGTGGCCTCGCTCGCGAGCAGGAGCTCGAGCCCCTCCTCTTCGAGCAGACCGCGCAGCTCCGCCGAGACGTCCTCGTCCTCGCGCGGGACGAGCCGCGGCGCCTTCTCGATCACCGTCACCCGGCTGCCGAAGCGCCGGTACATCTGCGCGAACTCGAGGCCGATGTAGCTGCCGCCGAGGACGATCAGGTGCTCGGGCAGGAAGTCCACGTCCATCATCGACGTGTTCGTCAGGTACGGCACGCCGGCGAGGCCGGGGATCGGCGGCACCAGCACGCGGCCGCCGACGTTGATGAAGAAGCGGGCGGCGGTGAGCCGCTCGCCGGCGACCTCGACGGTGTCGGCGGAGACGAAGCGCGCGGCGCCGTCGATGACGGTCAGGCCCGGCAGCTCGCGGAGCCAGCCGTCGAGGTTCTTGCGCGACTCGCCGACGACCGCGTCCTTGCGCGCCTTGACGCGCGCCATGTCGACCTTGACCTCGCCCCCGACGTCGACGCCCCAGCGGGCGGCGTTGCGCGCGACCCACGCGGCGCGGGCGCTGGCGACCAGCGTCTTCGTCGGGATGCAGCCGTCGTTCACGCAGGTGCCGCCGAGGGCGCGCCGCTCGACGAGCGCGGTGCGGCGGCCGGCGCCGGCGAGGCGGGCGGCGAGGAACGGGCCGGACTGGCCGGCGCCGATCACGAGGTCGTCGAACGTGCGGGCCATGCCTCCAGCGTACGCCCGGGCGCACCGCCCGTTCCACGCGGAGGCGCGTCAGGTGGCGCGCGCGAGGTGGACGGCGAACAGGCCGTCGCGATCGGTCGCGGTGTGCTCGCGCGCGAAGCCGGCCTCGCCGAGGAGCGCGTCGATCGCCGGCAGGTCGTACTTCACGCTCGACTCGGTGTGGATCCGCTCGCCGGCGGCCAGCGTGAACGCGAGGCCGGCGGCCGGGATGGTGACGCGCTGGTCGACCTCGCTCTCGAGGTGCATCTCGATGCGCGAGCGCGCCGCGTTCCACAGCGCGACGTGGCGGAAGCGGTCGATGCGGAAGTCGGCGCCGAGCTCGCGGTTCAGCCGCACGAGGACGTTCTTGTTGAAGGCGGCGGTGACGCCGGCGGCATCGTCGTAGGCGGGCACCAGCACCTCCGCCGGCTTGACGAGGTCGGTGCCGAGCAGCAGGGCGTCGCCGGGCGCGAGCGCGTCGCGCAGGCCGCGCAGGAGCGCGACCGCCTCGGCGCCCTCGTAGTTGCCGATCGAGCTGCCGATGAAGAGGACGACGCGCCGGCCGGTGGTCGCGCGCAGCGCCGCGAGCGCGTCGCGGTTCCGTCCGACGAACGGACGCACGGTGATGCCGGGCAGCTCGCGGCCGATGCGCTCGCTGGCGACCGCGAGCGCGTCGGCCGAGACGTCGACGGGGACGTAGACGCGCGGGCTGCCGCCGGGCTGGGGCAGCCAGTGGCCGAGGAGGATGCGCGTCTTGTCGGCGGTGCCGGCGCCGAGCTCGAAGATCGTCATCGGCCGGCCGCCGGCGGCGCGGCGCATCAGCTCGTCGCCGGCGGCGGTGAAGATCGCGCGCTCGGCGCGGGTCGGGTAGTACTCGGGCAGCCTGGTGATGGCGGTGAACAGCTCGCTGCCGCGCGCATCGTAGAACAGCCACGGCGGCAGCCAGCGGGGCGGGCGGGCGAGGCCGGCGCGGACCGCCGCCACGACCTCGCCATCGACCTCCGTCACCTCGCCGGGCGGCCGCGGCTCGCGGGCCATCACCGCGGCACCCCCGTGCGCGCGCCCTCGGCCGCACCGGATTCGCTGCGGGGTGCTTCCTTCGCCGTCGGTCGGTGCCTGGCCATGGATCCTCCGGGATACGTGCGGGGGTCCGATCTGGTTACCATGCCCCGCGCCGGCGGCATGTCCCTCGCGGCCGATGGCCGCCTACGTGTCGAGGCGGCGGGCGCCGAGGGCGGAGACCGCGTCGCGGAAGACGCGGCCGCGGTGGCCGAAGTTCTGGAACATGTCGTACGAGGCGCACGCGGGCGAGAGGACGACCGCGTCGCCGGCGGTGCAGAGCGCGGCCGCGCGCGCGACGGCGTCGTCCATCGTCGTCGCGTCGAGGATCGGATATGGCACCGCGTGCGCCTCGGCGGCGGCCCGGATGAGCGGGGCAGCCTTGCCGATGAGGACGAGCCCCTTGCAGACGCCGTCGAGCGCCTCGAGCATCGGCTTGTAGCTGCCGCCCTTGTCGACGCCGCCGGCGATCAGCACGAGCGGCCGCGGGAAGCCACGCACCGACGCCGCGACCGAGGCGACGTTGGTGCCCTTCGAGTCGTCGTAGAAGCGGATGTCGTTCAGCTCGCCGATCCACTCCATGCGGTGGGGCAGCGGCCGGTAGGCGCGGGCGCCGGCGCGGATCGCGTCGATCGAGACGCCCTGCGAGCGCGCCGCCAGGTAGGCGCCCATCGCGTTCTCGAGGTTGTGGTTGCCGACGATGACGAGATCGTCGACCGGGTAGCGCTCCTCGAGCGCGGCGCCCGGCACGCGGCGGAGGACGAGCTCTGTCCGGTCGGCGGACAGACAGGCGCCGCGCGCGACGTCGGCGCCGGGCCGCGAATCGAACCAGAGGACGCGCGCGCGGTGCGGCTCGGCCTCGTGGACGACCAGCGGGTCGGCGGCGTTCGCGATCGCGACGTTGCCCGGCTCCTGCCAGCGCCAGATGCGGCCCTTCATCTCGGCGTAGCGCTCGAGCGTGCCGAAGCGGTCGAGGTGATCGGGCGTGATGTTGGTCAGGATGCCGGCGTCGGGCGCGAACGACGTGCAGTGCTCGAGCATGAACGCCGCGACCTCGACGACGATCAGGCCGCCGGCGACGTTGGCCGGGTGATCGACGGCGTCGATCATGGGCATGTTGCCGAGGTTGCCGCCGCAGAACGACGGCCGGCCCGAGGCGGCGCACAGGGCGCCGGTGAGCGCGGTCGTCGTCGACTTGCCGTTGGTGCCGGTGATCGCGAGGACGCGCGCGCCGGGGACCAGGCAGCGGTACGCCAGCTCGATCTCGGCGATGACCTCGACGCCGGCGTCGGCGGCTGCGCGCATCTCGGGCAGGTTCGGCACGCCCGGCGACATCACGACGAGATCGGCCGACGTGAAGGAGGCGACGTCGTGACCGCCGAGCTCCAGCCTGACCGGGAGGCCGGCGAGCGCGGCGAGCGGCTCGGCCAGCTTGTCGGCCGGCTTGGCGTCGGTGACGGTGACGTGCGCGCCGTGGCGGGCGCAGAACTTCGCGGTGGCGACGCCGGTCTGCGCCAGCCCGACGACGACGACCTTCTTGCCTTCGAGGTTCATACGTTTTTTCGCGGTGCCCCGAGATTCGATAACGATCTCAGCTCGTTGAGACCCCGGATCCTGTCCCCGCGGCGCTAGCGGAGCTTCAGGGTGCCGATGGCGAGCAGGCCGAGGAGGATCGAGATGAGCCAGAAGCGGACGATGATCTTCGGCTCCTCCCAGCCCTTGAGCTCGTAGTGGTGGTGGATCGGCGCCATGCGGAAGACGCGCTTGCCGCGGGTCTTGAACGAGCCGACCTGGATGATCACCGACAGCGCCTCGACGAGGAACAGGCCGCCGACGATCGCCAGCGTCAGCTCGTTCTTGGTCAGCACCGCCAGCATGCCGATCGCGCCGCCGATCGACAGCGACCCGACGTCGCCCATGAAGACGCTCGCCGGGTACGTGTTGTACCAGAGGAAGCCGACCCCGGCGCCGAACAGCGCCGCGCAGAAGACCGCCAGCTCGACGGCGCCCGGGATGTGGGCGACGTGCAGGTACTGGGCGACCGTCTCCTCGCCGCCGCTCTTGGTCAGGATCGTCGTCTCGACGCCGGCGATGTAGGCGAAGACGAGGAAGGTGCCGGCGTTGATGATCGTCGGGCCGATCGCGAGGCCGTCGAGGCCGTCGGTCAGGTTGACCGCGTTGGCGGTGCCGACGACGACGAACGAGCCGAACACGATGTAGAGCCACGACGACAGGCTCGGCGACACCTCGTAGAAGTTGGTGAACGGGAGCTGCAGCTCGTGGCGCAGGCCGGGCGCCATCGTGTCGGACAGGAACAGGTACGCCATCGCGCCGCCGGCGATGCCGAACTCGAGCGCGAGCCGCAGCTTGCCGGGGATGCCCTTCGAGTTCTTCTTCGTCACCTTCGCGTAGTCGTCGGCGAAGCCGATCGCGCCGAACAGCGACGAGACGAGCAGCGCGAGCAGGACGAAGCGGTTCGACAGGTCGCACCAGAGGAGCGTCGACACCACCAGGCAGAAGAGGATGAGCGCGCCGCCCATCGTCGGCGTGCCGGCCTTCTTCTTGTGGCTCTTCGGGCCGTCGTCGCGGATCTGCTGGCCGATCTGGCGCGCGCGCAGGCGGTCGATGAACCACGGGCCGATCGCGAACGACATCAGCAGCGCGGTGATCGCCGCCGCCAGGATGCGCATCGACGGATAGCGGAAGACCCGCATCCACGACAGCGCGGAGTACTTGGAGAGGACGTTGTAGAAGAGGTAGAGCAGCATGAGCCTTGGTCGCGCTAGGCGGCGAGCTCCTTCATCGCGGCGACCACGCGCTCGAGGCGCATGCCGCGCGACGCCTTGACCAGGATCCAGTCGCCCGGCTCGGTGGCGGCGAGCACGGCGCGGGCGGCGGTGACCGGATCGTCGGTGGTCCACGCCAGCGCGGGCGAGCCGAACGCGCGCGCGACCCGCTCCTTGTGCGCGCCGAGCGCGACGAGCGGGATGTCGAGGTCGCGCAGCAGGTGGCCGACGTCGTCGTGGGCGGCCGCCGCGTGGTCGCCGAGCTCGAGCATGTCGCCGACGACGGCGAGCGCGCGGGTCTCGCCGCCGGAGTCGGCGCGCAGCTCGCCGAGCATCGTGATCGCGGCGGTCATCGACGCCGGGTTGGCGTTGTAGCAGTCGACGATCACGCGGCGGCCGCCGATCTCGACGACCTCGCCGCGCATGGCGGCCGGACGGGTGCGCACGAGGCCGCTGATGGCGACGTCGAGGTCGACGCCGGCGCCGAGCGCGCAGGCCAGCGCGCAGGTGGCGTCGATGGCGGCGTGGCGGCCGAGCAGGCCGAGGCGGAGCTCGCGGCGCCGGCCGCCGCTCTCGACGACGAGCGCGGCGCCGGCGGCGCCGTCGGGGCGGTACGAGGCGAGCCGGACGTCGGCCCCCGGGTCGGCGCCGAACGTGAGCAGGCGGGCCGACGGCGCGTGGCGGCGGGCGAGCGCGAGCAGCCGCGGATCGTCGGCGGGCGCGACCGCGACGCCGTCGGCGGCGAGGCCGAGGTAGATCTCGCCCTTGGCCTCGGCGATCGCGTCGGTCGAGCCGAGCAGCTCGAGGTGCGCGGTGCCGGCGTTGACGATCGCGGCGACGTCCGGCTTGACGAAGCGGGTGAGGTACTCGATCTGGCCGGCGCCGCGCATGCCCATCTCGACGACGCCGAAGCGGTGGTGGAAGCGGATGCCGAGAACGGTCAACGGCACGCCGGTCTCGTTGTTGAGCGAGCCGGCGGCGGCGTGGGTGTGACCGGCGGCGGCGAGGGCGGCGCGGGTCAGCTCCTTCGTCGTCGTCTTGCCGGCCGAGCCGGTGATGGCGACGATGCGGCCGTCGGGGACGACCGAGGCCCAGCGGGCGCGGTGGCCGGACGCGATGCCGGCGAGGCCGACCCGCGGATCGTCGACCTCGAGGACGGCCGCGTCGCCGATCGCGCCGGCGGCGTCGAGCTCGTGGCGCCGGCCGCGGGCGATCATGACCGCGGTCGCGCCGTGGGCGACCGCCTGCGCGGCGAAGTCGTGGCCGTCGTGCTGCGCGCCCTTGATCGCGACGAACAGGTCGCGCGGCGCCGCGGCGCGGCCGTCGATGACGACCCGCGCGCAGACGACGTCGGGGCGCGAGACGGTGCCGCCGAGCGCGGCAGCGATGCGATCGACGTGGTAGCGGGCGCGCATCGCGATCGCGGCGGCGGCCTCCTCGCGGTCGTCGAAGTGGATCTTCGTCGTGCCGAGGATCTGGTAGTCCTCGTGGCCCTTGCCGGCGATGACGACGATGTCGCCGGGCACCGCCTCGGCGATGGCGGCGCGGATCGCGGTGCGGCGGTCGGTGTCGACGAAGAACGGCGACGGCACCGCCGGCAGGATCATGTCGATGATCGCGCGCGGGTCCTCGGTGCGCGGGTTGTCGCTGGTGACGATCGCCAGGTCGGCGAGCGCCGCGACCACCGCGCCCATCTTCGGCCGCTTGGTCGGATCGCGGTCGCCGCCGCAGCCGAACACGCACAGGAGCCGGCGGCGGGTGAGCGGGCGCAGCGCGCGCAGGACGTTGTCGAGGGCGTCGGGCGTGTGGGCGTAGTCGACCAGCACGTCGAGGCCGGCGTCGTTCGGGACGCGCTCGACGCGGCCGGGCACGCCGCGCAGGTCGGCGATGCCGCGCGCGATCGCCTCGTGCGGGAGGCCGAGCGCCTCGCCGATGCCGACGACGAGCGCGATGTTGGCGACGTTGTAGTGTCCGAGCAGCGGACGGGAGGCGACCGCGAGCTCGCCGCGCGGCGTGCGGATGCGGGCGGTGATGCCGTCGACGGTGGAGGTGAAGGCGAGCACCGCGATCTCGGCGTCGCGCTGCGACGGGCGCAGGTCGCCGGCGGCCGCCGCGTCGGCGATCGCGCACGACACCCGCAGCACGCGGTGGCCGGCGGCGGCGGCGGCCATTCCGTCGCCCTCGGGATCGTCGACGTTGACGACCGCGACGCCGTCGGGGGCGAGGTGGTCGCGGAAGAGGAGCTGCTTGGCCGCCCGGTAGGCGTCCATCGTGCCGTGGACGTCGAGGTGGTCCTGGGTCAGGTTCGAGAAGGCGGCGACCGCGAAGCCGACGCCGCCGAGGCGGCCCATGTCGAGCGCCGCCGACGACACCTCCATGACGGCGGTGTCGCAGCCGGCGTCGGCCATGCGGGCGAACGTCTCGTGCAGCAGCTCCGGGGTCGGCGTGGTGTACGGCGCGTCGACGGTCTGGCCGGCCCAGCGGTACGACACGGTGCCGATGACGCCGGGGCGGTGGCCGGCGGCGGCGACCACGCTCTCGGCGAGGTAGGTGCTGGTCGTCTTGCCGTTGGTGCCGGTGATGCCGACGAGTCGGAGGCGGCGGGCGGGATCGCCGGCGGCGCGGCCGATGAGCGCGCCGAGCGCGCGAGCGCCGTCGGGGACGACGAGCTGGGGGACGGCGAGGCCCGGCTGCTCCTGCTCGACGACGACGGCGGCGGCGCCCTGCGCGATCGCGGTGGCGACGAAGGCGTGGCCGTCGCTGCGGCGGCCGCGGACCGCGACGAACAGGTCTCCGCCGGTGACCGCGCGCGAGTCGGCGCGCACGGCGCCGATGTCGGGATCCGCGCCCGCGGAGGTGCCCACGATCCGGGCTCCCGGCACGCCGGCGGCGAGGTCGGAAAGCTTCATGCGCGGCACACCTTGTCGAACGCCGAGCCTCCCCGATTTCGTCCACCGGGGCAAGTTTGCATGTGGGCCTGGTGTCGACGGAATTCCCTCGGTAGAACCGCCCCGGCGATGCGGCTCAACAAGTGGATCAGCGAGACCGGGCGGTGCTCGCGGCGCGAGGCGGACGAGCTGATCGCCGCCGGCCGCGTGACGCGCAACGGCGCCGTCGCGGACCTGGGCACGCAGGTCGAGGACGGCGACGACATCCGCATCGACGGCGAGGCGGTCGGCCGCGAGCGGCCGCGCGCGGTCTACATCGCCTATCACAAGCCGGTCGGCGTGGTCTGTACGACCGAGCGCACCGTCCTGGGCAACATCGTCGACGCGGTCGATCACCCGGAGCGGATCTTCCCGATCGGCAGGCTCGACAAGGACAGCGAGGGGCTGATCCTGCTGACCAACGACGGCGACATCGTCAACGAGGTGCTGCGGGTCGAGCACGATCACGACAAGGAGTACCTGGTCGCGGTCGATCGCAACCTGACCGACGAGGCGCTGGCGACGATGGCGCGCGGGGTGCGGATCGATCCGGGCAGCAACCCGACGGGGACGACGGTGATGACCCGGCCGTGCCGGATCGAGAAGGTCGGCGCGCGGGCGTTCCGCATCGTGCTCACCCAGGGCCTGAACCGCCAGATCCGCAAGATGTGCGAGGCGGTCGGCTACCAGGTCGTCGGCCTGCAGCGGGTGCGGATCATGCACATCGAGCTCGGCCACCTGAAGGCCGGCCGCTGGCGCAACCTGACGGAGGCCGAGGTGGCCGGGCTGAAGCCGAAGGAGCCGCGGCCGCCGGCGCCGCGCCCGGCCGCGCCCCCGCCGCCGAAGGCCTCGAAGCCCGCCGCGCCCCCCGCGAAGCCCAGGGCCAAGCCGATCCCGTTCGGCCAGCCCGGCGCCCCCGGCGGCCCCCCGCTCGGCCGCGGCGGGCGCGGGCGCGGACGCTAGCTCCCTCGCCGGCGCGCTCGCCGGTGCGCGCGCTCCGCGCAGGACGGACGGGAGAGGGTAAGGTCCGCGCGTGCGGATCCTGCTGCTCACGCCGCCGATGACGCAGCTCAACACGCCGTACCCGGCGACGGCGTACCTGACCGGCTTCCTGCGGCTGCACGCGGCGCGGTTGGGGCTGGAGGTGCGCCAGGCGGATCCGGCGCTCGAGCTGGTGCTGAGGCTCTACTCGCGCGCCGGGCTCACGGCGATCGCCGGCGAGCTCGAGGCCCGCGCGCGCAAGGCGACGAAGAAGGCCCGCGCGCGAGGGCCAGCCGCGAGGAGCGGGGCGGCGAGCGCAGCGAGCCTCGGGGCAGCACCCGCGACGAAGCGGCCGGAGCGCGAAGCGCGGAGCCGGCCCGAGCGATCGGATGAGATGCCCGCGTCGATCGCGCACTTCCTCGCCCACCGCGCGCGGTACGTCGAGACGATCGACGCGGTCGTTCGCTTCCTGCAGGGGAAGGATCCGACGCTGGCCTTGCGGATCGTCGGCCGCGAGCTCCTGCCGGAGGGCCCGCGGTTCGCGGCGCTGCGCGGCGAGGCCGCGGCGGACGAGGATCCGCTCGCCTGGGCGTTCGGCCAGCTCGCGACCGGCGATCGCGCGCGCCACCTCGCCAGCCTCTACATCGACGACCTCGCCGACGCGATCCGCGACGGGATCGATCCCCGCTTCGAGCTGTCGCGCTACGGCGAGCGGCTGGCCGCCAGCGCGCCCACGTTCGATCCGCTCGCCGACGCGCTCGCCGCCCCGCCGACGCTCGTCGACGCCACGCTCGACGAGCTGACCGCCGAGCTGGTCGCGCACCACCGCCCCGACGTCGTCGGCCTCACCGTGCCGTTCCCCGGCAACGTCTACGGCGCGGTCCGCATCGCGCGCGCCGTCAAGGCCGCGGCGCCCGCCACCCGGGTCGTCCTCGGCGGCGGCTTCGTCAACACCGAGCTGCGCGACCTCGCCGACCCGCGCGTCTTCGATCACGTCGACTACGTCACCGTCGACGACGGCGAGCGCCCGCTGCTCGCCCTCCTCGAGCACCTGCAGGACGCCGCCCGGCCGCTCCTCCGCACCTACCTGCGCGAGCGCGGCAAGGTCGTCTGGCGCACCGACGACACCCTCCACGACATCCCGCTGCGCGACGCGGGCACGCCGACCTACGACGGCCTGCCGCTCGATCGCTACCTGTCGCTGGTCGAGATGCTCAACCCGATGCACCGCCTGTGGTCGGACGGCCGCTGGAACAAGCTCACCGTCGCCCACGGCTGCTACTGGCGGAAGTGCACCTTCTGCGACGTCTCGCTCGACTACATCCAGCGCTACGACCCCGCCTCGGCCGACCTGCTGGTCGATCGGATCGAGGCGATGATCGCCGAGACCGGCCAGACCGGCTTCCACCTGGTCGACGAGGCGGCGCCGCCCGCCGGCCTGCGCGCGCTCGCCGAGCGGCTGATCGAGCGCGAGGTGACGATCACCTGGTGGGGCAACATCCGCTTCGAGAAGACGTTCGACGACGAGCTGGCGCGGCTGCTCGCCCGCTCGGGCTGCATCGCCGTCTCGGGCGGCCTCGAGGCGGCGTCCGATCGCCTGCTGGCGATGATGAAGAAGGGCGTCACCGTCGCGCAGGTCGCGCGCGTCACCCGCGCCTTCACCGACGCCGGCATCATGGTCCACGCCTACCTCATGTACGGCTTCCCGACGGAGACCGAGCAGGAGACGGTCGACTCGCTCGAGCGCGTGCGCCAGCTCTTCGCCGCCGGCTGCGTGCAGTCGGCGTTCTGGCACCGCTTCGCGGCGACCGCGCACAGCCCGATCGGCCAGGCGCCCGACCGGTTCGGCATCCGCCTGCGCCGCGAGCCGAAGGTGCGGTTCGCCCGCAACGACCTCGCGTTCGACGATCCGACCGGCACCGATCACGACGCGCTCGGCGCCGGCCTCCGCCGCGCGCTCTACAACTACATGCTCGGCCTCGGCCTCGACGCCGACGTCCGCACCTGGTTCGACGAGCCGGGCCGTCGCCGCAAGCTGCCGCCGACGGAGGTACCGCCCGACCTCGTCGAGCGCGCGCTCGCTACTCGACCATGAACGCGCGGTCGAGCGCGATCTCGCAGCCGCCCGCGTTGCGCAGGATCACCGCGTAGCTGCCGGGCCGCGCGCTGACCGGGATCTCGAGCGCGACGTTCGCGTTCAGCGCCGACGCCGGCTGGATGCCGTCGACGGTGACCGCCGCCGCCGCGCCGATCTGCAGCGACATGAGCCCGTAGAAGCCGGTGCCGTGCAGCACCATCGCGACCGTCGTGCCGGCTGGCCCGCGGTCGGGCTCGAGGCTCGTCAGCGTGAACGGCGCATAGGTCTTGAAGCCGCCGAGCAGGCGCCCCTCCTGGCCGTCGGGGTTGGTGACCCGCACGTCGTGGACGATCGGCGGCGCGCCCTGCGCCGGCGCGCCCTGCGTCTGGTCGAACAGCACGACCGCCCGCCGCTCGCTCAGCACGCCCCGCTGGTCCTGCTCGATGTGGATGCCCGCGTTGGTGTTCGCGACCGGGAAGTCGATCGCCGCGTCCGGATCGAAGTGGTTGCCCTCGAGCAGGAGCGTGACCACGCCGTCGCCGCACGCCGCGTCGGGCGTGATGCGCGCGACCTCGGGCGGGTCGCCCTTGGGCTCCGCGCAGGCCGCGGCGAGCGCGCCTCCGACGAGGATGACGACGACAGACGAACCGGGCCGGCGGCGCACGGCCGCAGTATGCGGGCCCCGGCCGCGGCGCGCTACTCGGCGCGCTCGTCGATGACGCCGTCGCCGCCGAAGGTGGCGCGGTCGCTGTCGTAGAGGTGCATCGTGCCGCCGCCGGCGGGCACCAGGTCGATCGTGTGGTCGACCGGCGCGTCGAGCGCGTTGCCCTCGCGCAGCCAGAGGACGCCGTCGGTGTAGAAGTTGACCCGCTGGGTCTGGGTGATGGCGTGGTTGGCCCCGGCGACGGTGCCGAGGTTCCACGTCGACGAGCCCTGGACGTCGGCGACGTTCGGGCCGCCGTTCGAGCGGTAGACGCCGCCCACGCGGACGACGGTGCCGCCGGTGTGCACGGTCGACCCGTTGTCGATGTCGCTGTTGTCGCGCCCGTTGTCGGTGCCGGCGCAGTCGACCTCGAGGATGTGGTCGACCCACGAGTAGGCCAGGCCGTCGGCGTTGTTGGCCTCGGCGACCGCGTGGAAGGCGTAGACCTCGTCGGTGTCGAGCACGCTCAGGCCCTCGCCGGCGCCGTAGCGGAACGCGGTGTCGACGAGGATCAGCTCGTGCGCATGGTTGACGTGCAGCGCCTTGTAGCCGCCCTCGAGGTCGAGGCCCTCGAGGTAGACGCTGCGCGCCGGGTCGTCGATGTACCCGTTGAGGGTGGCGGCCGGCAGCGCCTCGACCCACGCGTCGGGCACGCGCCCGTCGCGGGTGTGGACGGTGACCAGCGCGCCGTCGGCGGTCCAGCTCCCCGGCGTCGCGGCGACGTCGGCGGCGGTGGCGACGTGGAGGAGCCACGGCTCCGAGCCGGCGATGCCGGAGTCGACGACGGTGTACGGCGCGGCGGCCGCGGTCGCCTGGTAGACGCCGGCGCCGGCGGCGCTCGGCACCCACGCCAGGTCGACGTCGGCGGTCGTGAGGCGGGCGCGGCCGCCCTCGGCGATGATGTTGACGTCGTAGGGCGGGTTGACGCCGTACCAGCCGGCGTCGGCGCCGTAGGTGCCGGGCGCGACGTGGATCGTCGTCGGCCCGGTCATCGCGGACAGCGCCGCGTGCAGCGAGCGCATCGGCGTCGACGCCGAACCGTCGGCGGCGTCGCTGCCGGCCGGCGAGATCCACAGGTGCGCGGTGGTGACCAGCCGCAGGTCGTGCGGATCGACGTCGATCGAGAAGGCGCCGCGGTGGTCGCGGCGGATCGGCCACGGCGGCGTCCACGGCAGGCCGGCCGGCGGGCGCACGATCGGCGCCTTGCGCTCGGTGGCGGTGCGCAGCGCGCGCAGCGCGTCGTCGGCGCCGGTGGTCAGCGCCCCGACGTCGTCGGTGGCGACCGCCGCGAAGGCGATCTGGACGTCGGCGGCGCCGTTGCCGCGGGTCGCGCCGAGCGCGAACGGCGCGGTGGTGACCGCGTCGCCGATCGTCGCGATCGACGTCGCCGGCGAGCGGCCGAGGTCGGACACGATGCGCAGCACCTGCGCCTGGCGATCGACGACGACCAGGACGTCGTGGAAGGCGCCGTCGCGGTGATCGATCGGCAGCTCGACGAGCGCCGTGTGGACCCCGTCGCCGAGCTCGGCCGACAGGTGGCCGGTCGACGGGTCGACGGCGAGGAGGATCACGCCACCGTCGTTGCCGCGGCGGGCGGCGATCGTGGTGCCGGCGCCGGCGTCGCCGAGCCGGATCGAGAACAGCGCGGCGACGGAGCGGTCGCGCACGAGCTCGAACGGCGGCAGCGCCGCGACCAGACCGTCGTCGGAGGAGTCGAAGCCGACCGCGCGGTCGTCGGCCCACGCGCCCGGCTGCTGGTAGGCGACCGAGCCCATCGACATGAGCGCGCTCATGCCGAGCTCGTCGACGGCGCGACCCTCGGTCTCGTCGAGCTGCCACGCGGACGTCCAGACACCGCGGTCGCCGAGCGCGGCGCGCAGCTCGGCGGCGGTGCGTGGCCAGGTGCGCGCGGCCGGGCCGTCGGGCTCCTGGGCGTCGATCGCCGGCGCGGCGTCGACCTCGAGCACCTGGCCGTCGATGGACGGCGGCGCGGCGTCGGGCGGCGGGTCGACGGGGGTGGCGTCGTCGGTGACGCTGCCGCCGGGGTTGCAAGCGGCCAGCGTGGCCGCGGCGAGGAGGATGGCAGCGAGACGGGTGTTCATCGTCGAGGCTGTCATCGGCCGGTTCCGCTGGCCATCGAGCCTCACCTGCAACTACCCGTCGCGCCGGATATTTGCGCCCTCGCTGGATGGGCGCGACGATCACACCGTGCGCACACCCGATCGCAGGATGTTCCGCTCGCCCTACACGGCCCTCGCTCTCCGACATCAGCTCGACGCCTGCCGCCGCGACGGCGGGATCGAGGCGATGGTGATCGCCGACGTCGACGGCCTGCCGGTCGCCTGCTCGGGCGATCGCGACACATGTGACGAGCTTGCCGCGCGGCTGGCGCTCAGCGCCCGGGGCGCGACGCCGCCGGGCCAGCCGGTCGCGCGCGGCGAGGCGCTGGTGCAGTTCGCGGTCGCCGGGCACAGCCTGCTGCTCGGGGCGGCGGGGGGGACCGAGGACGCGCGCCACGAGCAGCTCGAGCGCGGCCTCGAGGGCGCGCGACGCATCCTGGCGGCCTGACCGTCCCGGAGGTCTCGGGCAGGCGCGAGGCCGTCGCCGGTCGCCGCGGATCGTGCGACAGTGCGCGCGTGCGGCGCTCCCTCGCAGTTGCGTTCGTGGGCCTGGTCGCCGGCGTGATCGCGCCAGGCTGCGGTGATCATCTCGGCGGCGGCGGCGCGGTGGATGGCACGCCCGCGGGCACCGACGCGGGCCCCGGCGCAGACGGGCCGCCCGCCATCGACGCCGGCCGCGATCCCGTGCTCGACGCGCGCCCGTACGAGCTGTACGTCCCGCCGAGCTACCAGGCCGGCACGCCGACGCCGCTCGTGCTCATGCTGCACGGCTACAGCGCGAACGCCGACCTGCAGGAGGTCTACTTCCAGCTCCAGCCGGAGGCCGAGGCGAAGGGCTTCCTCTACGCGCGCGCCAACGGCACGGTCGATCCGCTCGGCAACCGGTTCTGGAACGCGACCGATGCGTGCTGCAACCTCGGCCACAGCGCCGTCGACGACGTCGCCTACCTGCGGGCGGTGCTCGACGACATCGAGGCCCGCTACACGGTCGATCCGAAGCGCGTCTTCGTGATCGGCCACTCGAACGGCGCGTTCATGGCGCACCGGCTGGCGTGCGATCTGTCGGGGCGGATCGCGGCGATCGTCACGTTCGCGGGCGATGTCTGGGCGGACGCGACGAAGTGCAACCCGACGCAGCCGGTGTCGGTGCTGCAGATCCACGGCACGTTCGACGCGGTGATCGCCTACAACGGCGGGCAGCAGATCGGCATGGACGGGCCGTACCCGGCGGCGCCGACGACGGTCGCGATCTGGCGGGCCAAGAACGGCTGCACCGGCACGATGCAGGGCGGCCGGTTCGACCTGACCTCCGACCTGCCCGGCGACGAGTCACAGCTCGTCGAGGGCACCGGCTGTCCGGCGGGCGGCGCCGTGGAGTTGATGACGGTCAACGGCGGCGGCCACGTGCCGGTGCTCAAGCAGCCCGAGTTCCGCGACACGGTGTGGGACTTCTTCGCGGCGCACCCGCGGCCCTGACAGGTTGCCCCGAAGGCCTCTTCGCGGGCCTCGACGATCCCAGCGACGGTCTTTCACGCACGCATCGGGCGGCATCGACCCACGTGGGCATCGTCGCGGGAGAAGCCCGCAGCCGCCGGGTGTCCGAGCTCCGGCGGGCCGCGAAGGAAGGAAGTCCTCCAGGCAGAAGTACCCACCTGGGTCATCGTGGCGGGCGAGGCCCCCAGCCGACGCGTGTCCTCGATCGGGCCGGGCCGCGAAGGAAGGGGAGTCCTCCGGGCAGAATTACCCACGGGTCATCGTCGCGACCGAGGCCCCCGCCGACGCGTGTCCTCGATCCGCCGGGCCGCGAAGGAAGGGGAGTCCTCCGGGCAGAAGTACCCACGTCGGTCATCGTGGCGGCCGAGGCCCCCCGGCCGATGCGGGGCGAGATCCGCTGGGGCCGCGAAGGAAGGGGAGTCCTCCGGGCAGAAGTACCCACCTGGGCAACTGTCGCCGGACCAGCCGACGCATGTCCGAGTCCTCCGGCACCGATGTGGGTCAGCCCCGTCGAGCATCCCCCGCGCTGATGCCGGGCGACGACGCGGCCGATGAGGTCGCCGACTGTGGACCACGAGACGCGCGTCAGGTTGCGCACGGTGGTCTTGTCGCAGCGCTGCGCGAGGTAGCCGACCTGGTCCTCGAACGCGCGCGTGAACCACGAGCCGCTCGCCGCCCAGGGCACGTACTCGACGACGATGTCGCAGGTCGGGCAGTTCACCCGCCGCAGCTCGTACTCCAGCCGCAGGGTCATGCCGGCGAGGTCCAGATGTCGCCAACGCCGGCGACGGCGGTCGTACCCGGGCCGGTTGCGGCCGCACCCCGAACATCGCGCGGCGCGCCATGACGGGGACACCTGCACGACGAGGCCTTCGGCGTCGAACGAGCAACCAAGGACGCGGGCGTATTCCAGCCCGAGCAGCTCCGAGAGTAGAGTCTTGAGGCGCACGGCGACCTTCCGGCAGCGCGGTTGGCGTAGAGAACCGCCACGCTACCGCGGCCGCCGGGCGCACTTCTCGCTGTCCCCCGAGACCCCCGCAGCACGCCCAGAAGGCCGCCCAAGCGGGCCTACGCCGCGATCGCCGCCGCTGCGTCACCCATCAAACGTGGAGGAGAGCCAGAATTACCCACGTGGGTAACTGTCGCCGGAGCAGCCGACGCATGTCCGAGTCCTGCGGGCAGAATTACCCACGTGGGTAATTGTGGCGGGCGAGTACCCCGTTCGACGCTTGTCCGATATCCGGCTGGGCCGCGAAGGAAGGGGAGTCCTCCGGGCAGAATTACCCACGTGGGTAATTGTGGCGGGCGAGGCCCACATAGCCGACGCGTGTCCTCGATCGGGCCGGGCCGCGAAGGAAGGGAGTCCTCCGGGCAGAATTACCCACGTGGGTAATTGTGGCGGGAGAGGACCCGTTCGACGCTTGTCCGATATCCGGCCGGGCCGCGAAGGAAGGGTGTGTGATGGGCCGGCGTATGGGATCCGAATGGGGTCACCGAATCGGATCACGCGCGGGTCGGCGAATCGGATCACGCGCGGGTCGGCGAATCGGATCATCCGGATTGCGCTGATCGCGGTCGCCGCCCTGGTCGTGGCGCC
>DASZXE010000896.1:0-5611 GCA_035546475.1 Kofleriaceae bacterium | reverse complement strand
TGCGTATGATCCTCGAGTCCGTGACCCTGGCCGCGGTCGCCACCGGCGGCGCGGCGGCTGCGGTGTCGTCGTCGGCCTCGGCCACGACCGCCGTGCGCGCGCGCTGCGCCGACTGCGACGGCGCGGCGGCGACCGCCCCGGAGGCGCCCAGCCTCGACGAGCTGGCCCACCGGCTGGCGGCGTGCCTGACGGAGCTGCCGCCGCTCGCCGCCGCCGGCGCCTCGGCCGAGCTGGCGATGTCGCCCGAGGTCGACGAGCGGGCGGCGCTCGCCCATGCGCTCGCGTGGGTGTTCCCGCTGGCGACCGACGACGTGCTGATCGACCACCTGGCCGA
Organism: Kofleriaceae bacterium; assembly: GCA_035546475.1. GTDB lineage: Bacteria > Myxococcota_A > Polyangia > Haliangiales > Haliangiaceae > UBA2376. Next base: position 5,277 of record DASZXE010000896.1, on the reverse strand, counting down.
CGACCCGGCGCCGCAGGTGCGGGCCGCGGTCGCGCGGGCGGCGTGGACGCGGCGGTCGGTGCTCGGCGATACCGGCGTCGTGCGCCGGCTGCTCGGTGACGCGGATCCCGAGGTCCGCGCGGCGGCGTGGGATGCCGTGAAGACCTGAACGGCGCGCCGGCGCGAGGTCAGTGGGCGGGCGCGTGCGCGGGTGCGGCCGCGTGGGCGGGGGCGGCGTGGGCAGGCGCGGGCGCGTGGGCAGGCGCGTGCGCGGCGGCGGCGGCGTGGGAGGCTGACGGAGCAGAGACCGGCGCGGGCGCCGGCGCGGGAGCCGGAGCCGGAGCCGGAGCCGGAGCCGGCGCCGGAGCGGGCACGGAGGGGGCGGGAACGGCCTGGTGCGTCTCGGGATCGCCGAAGACGAGGTGGACCTGGCCGTCGGGCGCGGGGCCGGGCGCGGGATCCTGATCGGCGCACCGGCCGGAGCCCTCGAGCTCGATCGCCAGCCCCTGACTGCGCGCCAGCGCCAGCGCGCGGCCGACGCTCATGCCGCGGAAGTCCGGAATCGTCACCAGCTTCGCGTCGGCCTCGCCCGGCATCCCGTCGCCATCCTCGCCGACACCGTCGTCCTCGGCCGCCGCCTCCGCGTCCGCCTTGGCCTTCGCCGCCGCCGCGGCCGCCGCGGCCTTCGCCGCCGCCTTCGCGGCCTTCGCGGCCTTCGCCGCCTCGCGCGCCTCCTTCGCCTCCAGCGCCAGCCGCTCCCACTTGTTCAGCTTCGGCGCCTCGATCGGCGCGTCGCCCGGCACGCCCAGGTACCGCAGCGACTCGCTGGCGATCACGCCGAAGACCGGGCCGGCGACCTGCGCGCCGAAGTGCATCGACGGGTCCGGCTCGTCGACGACGATGACGATCGCGAGCCGCGGCGCCGCGATCGGCGCCAGCCCGGCGAACGACGACAGGTACCGGTGCGGCGAGTAGTGCCTCGTCGCCGGATCGTACTTGTGCGCGGTCGCCGTCTTGCCGCCCGCGTGGAAGCCGGGCACCTGCACGTCCTTCGCGGTGCCGCCCTCCTGGCCGTCGACGGTCCGGTCGAAGACCGACGCCAGCATCGCACGCATCGCCGCCGCGGTCTCCGGCTTGACGACGACGCGCCCCGCCGGCTGCCGCTGGAAGACCAGCGAGCCGTCGGCCGCGGTCACCCGCTCGATCAGCCGCGGCTCGTGGTAGACGCCGCCGTCGCCGATCGCCGCGATGCCGGCCGCCACCTGCAGCGGCGTCACCGTCAGGCCGTAGCCGAAGCCGATGTGGGCGAGGTCGATGTCGCGCCAGGTCGAGCTGTCGCGGATGTGGCCGGTCTGCTCGCCCGGCAGCTCGATGCCGGTCACCGCGCCGAAGCCGAACTTCTTGAGGCCCGCGTACAGCCGCGCGCTGCCGACCCGCAGCGCGATCTTCGCCGCGCCGATGTTCGACGAGTGCTTCAGCACGCCGCCGGTCGTCAGCACCGACTCGCCGTGGACGTCGGGGATGATGACGCCGCCGGGGCCGCGCCACCGGCCGTTCTCGCAGTTCCACGGCTCGTCGGGCCGCGTGACGCCGTCCTCGAGCGCGGTCGAGATGTTGAACACCTTCATGATCGACCCGATCTCGTAGCTGTCGGTCACCGCGCGGTTGCGCGCGTGGACCTGCGCCGCCTGGGCCGGATCGTTCGGATCGTAGGTGGGCATGCTCGCCATCGCGAGCACGCCGCCGGTCGCGACGTCGAGGACGACCGCGGCGCCGCCCTTCGCCTTGTTGGCGGTGACCGCGTCGGCCAGCGCCTCGTCGGTGATGCGCTGGATCGTCGCGTCGAGCGTGAGCTGCACGGTCGCGCCCGGCGTCGACTCGACGAGGCCGTCGGACATCATCGTCTTGCCGCGGGCGTCGCGCACCGCGGCGAAGCGCGCGCGCTGGCCGGTGAGCAGGTCGTCCATCTGCAGCTCGAGGCCGTCGAGCCCGTTGCCGTCGATGCCGGCGAAGCCGATCACCGGCCCGCCCGACGCCGCGCTCGGGTACCAGCGGCGCGGCTCGCCGGTGACCTCGACGCCGGCGAGCGCGAGCTTGCGCACCGCCTTCGCCTGCTCCGGCGTGACGTGGCGCGCGATCCAGGCGAACTGCTTGCCGCTGGCGAGGCGCGCCTCGAGCACCGACTGCTCGAGGCCGAGCGCGCCGGCGAGCCGCTCGGCCGTCGCCACGACGTCGACGACCGCCTGCGGGTTGGCGAAGACGCTCTCGGCGTCGGCGGAGACCGCGAGCGGGCGGTTGCGCGCGTCGACGATCGGCCCGCGCGGCGCCGGGATCTCGATCGTCGCGACGTGCTGGCGGATCGCCTGGTCGACGAAGCGCTGGTTGTCGTCGACCTGCAGCCCCCACGCCTTGTAGCCGACGCCGCCGAGGAGCAGCGTCACCAGCGCGGTCGCGAGGTACGCGCGGCCGCGCGCCGCGGGCGAGACGCCCGGCGTGACCAGCGCGCGGCGGGGGCGGCCGGCACTGCCACCGACGCCGGCCGCGGCACCGTCGGTGGCGCTCACGGCGGGCCCGCCAGCGCGACCGCGCCGCCGGCGTGGACGACGCGGATCTGATCGGCCGGCACCGGCACCATGCCGAGCTGGGTCGCGAGCGCGCGCACCCGCTCGGGGCTCGATAGCGTCGCGCGCTCGACCTCGAGCTTGCGGCGCGCCTCGCGCAGCTCGCGCACGCGGCCGTCGGCCTGCGCCAGCTCGTAGCCGAGCGAGACCAGCTCGTGGCGCGAGCGGACCCGCTGGATGGCGAGGCCGGTGCACAGCGACGCGATCACGACCATGAGGGCGATGACGCCCTTGCCGGCGGGGGCGGGCGAGGGCCGGCGGAAGAGCTGGTAGAGGCGGGTCTTCATCGGTGGGCCGGGAGGTTCGGGGCGGTCGTGCGCTCGCACGCGCGGAGGCGGGCGGAGCGGGCGCGCGGGTTGTCGTCGGTCTCGTCGTCGTCGGCGAAGACGGCCTTGCGGGTGAGCGGCACGCAGACCGGCAGGACGCGCTCGCCGGCCTGCGCCGCGAGCTGCGGCGGCAAGGACGATGTCCACGCCAGGTCGCGGAAGCGGCGCTTGACCAGCCGGTCCTCGAGCGAGTGGAAGCTGATCACCACGCAGCGGCCGCCGGGGGCGAGCAGGTCGGGGAAGCCGGCGAGGAAGGCGGTCAGCTCGTCGAGCTCGTGGTTGACCGCGAGGCGCAGGGCCTGGAACGTGCGGGTCGCCGGGTGGATGTGCAGGCGGCGCAGATCGCCGGCGGAGAAGCAGGACGCGACGGCGCGGGCGAGGTCGAGCGTCGTCGACAGCTCGCCGGCGCGCACGGCCTCCTTGAGGCGCCGCGCGATCTTCTGGTGGAGGCGCTCCTCGCCGAGCTCGCGGAGGACGGCCGCCAGCTCCGGCTGCGACAGGTCGCGGATGAGGTCGAGCGCGGTCGGCCCGGTGGTCGGGTCCATCCGCATGTCGATGGGGCCGCTGCGCGCGAACGAGAAGCCGCGCTCGGCGGTGTCGAGCTGCGGCGACGACACGCCGAGGTCGAGCAGGATGCCGTCGAGCGGGCCGACGCCGAGGCGGGCGAGCAGCGCGGGCAGGTCGCCGAACCGGCCGTGGACGACGACCAGCCGGTCGCCGGCCTGCGACGACAGCTCCGTGATCGCCGGAGCCGCGATCGCGTCGGGGTCGCGGTCGACGGCGACGACGCGGCCGTCGGGGGCGGACCGCTCGAGGATGGCGCGGGTGTGACCGCCGCGGCCGAGCGTGCCGTCGCAGTACGTGCCCCCGGCGCGCGGCGCCAGCAGGTCGAGCACGTCCTCGAGGAGGACGGGGATGTGGGCGGGCGGTTCCACGGCGCGGCCGGCGCCGGTGGCGCCATCCCGCTACCGTTGCTCCCCCGTCACCGGCGGGCAACTTTTCGCCCGCGCCGTCGTCGGCGGTGTGATGATCGATCGGTCGCGAGGAGGATCTCGGACCGAGCTCCGGTCAGAGCCGCCCCGGCCCGAGCTTCGCTCGGAGCCTCGGTGATCGCTGGCCGTGTAGGGGAGACCACCCGTGGCCGGCGCGCCCTCGCGCGTTCTGCGGGGAGGGGTTGGGTATGGAGCCCGATCTTCTTGGTTTTCTCAGGGTGGCAGGGCTTCGAGCTCGGCGCGCAGCGCGGCGCCGCGGGTCGGATCGACCATGGCGATGTAGGCGATCGTGCCGCGCAGCCAGGCCTCGAAGTCCGGGTGGCGGCCGCGGCCCTGGGCGGCCAGGCCGGTGGCGCGGGCCTGGTGGAGGATCGCCCGCACCCGGCGGAGCTGCTCGCGCGGCACGCCCAGGCGGTCGTTGACGACCAGCCCGGTGACGGTCTGGCGGCCGCCGCGCTGGACCCGGCCCTTGGCCTCGTTGATGGCGAAGCCCTCGTCCTTGACGATCGCGCGGACGCGGGCGAACAGCAGCGCGACCTGCGCCGACGACGCGTCATCCGTCGAGAAGGTGAGGTCGTCGGCGTAGCGGGTGTAGGTCCAGCCGAGCTTGCGGCAGGCGCCGGCGAGCCGGCGGTCGAGCTTGCGCGCGACCAGGTTGGCGAGCGCCGGGCTGGTGCAGGCGCCCTGCGGCAGCGCGCGGTCGCCGGCCGCGACCCAGTGGGTGCGGCCCTCGAAGCCGACCTCGAGGCGCGGCGCCTCGGTGGCGAGCAGCGCCAGCAGGGTCGCGACCGCCGGCGAGTAGCCGAGCGACGCGAACAGGCCGCGCACCCGCGGGAAGGTGATCGACGGGAAGAAGTCGGCGAGGTCGAGGTTGATGACGAGGCGGCGGCCGACGTGCGGCCGGGCGTTGGTCACCGTCGAGCGGCCGGGCACGAAGCCGTGGGCGTGATCGGTGAGCGGCAGGCCGGCGAGGACGCGGTCGAGGATCCAGCGCTGGGCGGTCGCGAGCTGCCGGCGGGGCGCGGCGAGCTTGCGGACGCCGCCGGAGCGCTTGGCGATCGTGAAGTAGCGGTAGTGGGTCTTCTCGGGGGCCTCGGCGTGGAACGACAGCCAGCGGAGGCGGGGGACGGTGAGGCCGAGCGCGCCGGCGAGGTCGGCCGGCGTGGCGAGCACCGGCAGGCCGGCGGCGGTGAGCTGCTCGACGTGGCAGCGGCGATCGGCGAGGCCGGCGGAGACGCCGCGGCCGGCGAAGATGATGTCGGTGGCGCGGCGGCGCGCGACGTCGGCGCGGTGGGCCTCGGCGCGGGCGGCGGCGGCGGCCTGCCGCTCGGCCTTGCGCTGGCGGCGGCGCTCGCGCTC
>DASZXE010000895.1:0-22308 GCA_035546475.1 Kofleriaceae bacterium | reverse complement strand
CGAGCGCGGGGCCGAGCAGCGCGAGGACCGAGCTCCAGCCGAGCCCGTAAACCCAGGGCAGCGCGTGGGCGGCGCGCGCGTGCGCCGGCGGGGCGAGCGGCTCGCCGCGTCGCTCCTCGAAGCGCTCGACGATGTACTCGCCGGGATCCTGCTTCATGGGCGGCCCCTGGAGCGCCGCGGGGAGCCGCTGCTGGAGCTTCATCCCTCCGCGGATGGCGGCGGTGCCGATGACTCCGCCGACGAGACCGCCGGCGATCGATCCGAGCTCTTGGCGAACCTGCATGCACCGACCGGCTGCAAGCTGCGCGCCCGGACCGATGGCGCGGCGTTGCGCGGCCTCGTGCGGCATCGGGGCGCGGCTCGTTCACGTCGCGGCGGACGCGGGCGAGCCTGGCTCGGCCTCGGCGCGCGCAAGAGTCCGCGCGCCGGCGCACGCGTCGTCGACGGACGCCGTGGCGGTCGTGCGGCTCAGCGACGGCGGAACAGGTAGCCGCCGCCGAAGAAGAGCAGGATGCCGGCGAGGATGAACGCGAGGATGAGGAGGAACGACATACCCGACGTCGAAGCAGCCGGCGTGCCGGCCGCGTGGTCGGCGCGGCGACGCCGACGGAGCGTCAGCGGCGCGCGTAGCGGTGCTTGACCCCGACCGGGAAGTGGTCGGGATCTCCGGCGGCGTGCAACGTCACGCGCGGGAGCTGGCGCTCGGGCGGCACGTAGGCGGCGAACTCGGGATCGAGGCGCCGGAGGTGGGCGTGGATCGAGCGCGCGACCGCCTCCGCGAGCGCCGCCGACGGCGCGACGCCGGGCGCCAGCTCGACGGCGATCGCCAGCGCGACGTTCTCGTCCGGATCCCGGACGACCTCCATCACGAACTTGCCGGTGACGCCGGCGACCACGTCCGGCTGCTCGAGGCCGACGCTCACCATCTCCGGGAAGACGTTGGCGCCGAAGTACGAGATCGCGAAGTGCGAGCGGCCGAAGACGTGGGCGAACGGCAGCGCGCGGATCGCCGTCGCGCCGGCGGCGCGCGCGGCCTCGAGCGGATCGAACCCGAGGGCGCGGAGGCGCGCGACGAGCTCGTCGAACGGCGCGACGCCGCCCTGATCCGAGATGTGGTAGCGGACGAGCGGTACCCCGTTGTCGGCGGTCAGCACCAGCGTCCCCTCGTGCTCCTCGAGGTAGCGGACCTCCGGATCGTACTGGACCAGCGTCGGCAGCCGCGCCTCGCCGAAGATCGCGCGCGCGTCGTCGGGGCGGTCGGCGAGGAAGCGGCGGATCGCGATCGACACCGGCGTCTCGCTGCCGAGCACGCCGGCGTCGGCGGTGCCGTAGAGCGACGCGGAGTCGAGGAGAATCCGCGGCATGCCGGCGCGCGCGGCCATGAGCGTGCGCCACGCCTCGGTGATCACCTCGCCGGCGAGCACCAGCTTGATCGCGTGGTCGCCCCAGCGGGTGCCGGCGGCGAGGCCGGTGTCGACGACGTCCTTCAGGAACGGCGGATAGCCGAGGAGGACGGTCTGCTCGAAGTGGGGCGCCAGCCGCTCGACGACGCGCAGGATCTCGGCCTTCACGTTGCCGGGGGTGACGGTGAAGATCGGCAGGCCGCGCGCCGCCAGGTGCCGGCAGCAGGCGGCGGTGAACATGCCGCCGACCCAGGTGCCGAGCGGGAAGCAGACGACGGCGAGCGTCGACCGGCGATCGGCGCCGAAGCTGTCGACGAACACCTGCTCGAAGCGGGTCGCGATCGCCTGCTCGTCGGCGGCCGCGCGCGGCCAGAAGGTCGGCTCGCCGGTCGAGCCCGACGAGACGGCGATCGTGTCGCACGACAGCAGCGAGCCGCCGCGGCAGAGCGCCGGCAGCGGGTGGCGCTTGAGGTAGCCGTCCTTGGTGACGAGCGGCAAGCGCGCGAAGTCGTCGGCGGTCACGACGGCGCGCGGGTCGACGCCGTGCTCGGCGAGGAACGCCCGGTAGGCCGGCACGTCGTCCGCCACCCGGTGGAACAGCGCGAGGGCGCGGGCGAGGCCGGGCTGCATCCGGGCATCGTACCCGGCGCGTCGCGCGCCGGCGAAGGCGGGCGGGCACCGGCGCGGCCCGCGTCAGGGCGCTGCGCCGCGCAGGCGCTCGCAGGCCCAGTGGTGGCCGAGATCGCAGCCGCGCTGGTAGAGCGCGTGCGCCCGCGCCGGGTCGGCGGCGACGTGATCGCCGCGCTCCACCATGCCGCCGAGGAAGTAGCACGATGCGCCATGGCCGAGCGTGCAGCCCCGCTCGAGGAACGCGGCGCCGTCGCCCTCGCGGCCGAGCTTCAGGTACGGGTTGGTGAACATGTTGCCGAGCTCGTGGCACGCCTCGCCGTCCTGCGCGTCGCACGCGATCCGCCACGCGCGCTCGGCGGCGGCGTAGTCGGCCTGGGCCTCGCGCGCGCGGCCGAGGCGCACGCACGCGTCGAGGTCGCGCCGGTCGCACGCGGCCTGATCGGCGGCGAGCGCGCCGGCGGCCGGCGCCTGCGCCTGGAACGTCGTGACCGCGACGGGCTGGCCGTGGTCGTCGCGCGCGAGCGTCGTGTGCACCGTCGACGGATCGCCGCCGAGCGCCTCGACGAGCTCGCGGGACCGGCGCTCGCCCGGCCGCGAGCGGCACCCGACCAGCGCCAGCGCGACGCCGACTGCGAGCCAGCGCGCGCGCGGCATCAGTCGAGGACGGTGATGCCGGTCAGCTTGCGGCAGTCGGCGGTGCCGCAGCCGGGCGGGTTGTCCGACGAGTCGGTGCGGAACCAGATCAGCACCTTCTTGCCGTGGCCGATCGCGGTGTCGGCGACCTCGAGCACCATCGCCGCCGCCGGGTCGCTCGCCGCGACCGCGAAGTACGACGCCTTCGCGCCGGTCGACGGGTTCTTCCACGGCTTGTCGCACATCACGTGGACGCGCGAGCCCGGGTAGATCGCCGCCTGCGCGGGCTTGCACGTCACCGACCGCTCGGGGGCGAGCGGCGGATCCGCGAGCGCGGGGGACGACACGGCGGTGACGAGGACGAGCGCGAGCGAAGCGGCGAGCGCGAGTCGGGTCATGGGGCCTCCGGTACGGTCTGCAACGCCAACCAGGGCCCGACGATACACCGCCTCCGCGCGGCTACAGGTCGTACGACGTCGAGCAGGCGCCGATCGGGCCCGACGACGCGCTGGCCGGGCGCACCCAGCCGGAGCCGTTGCACTGGTACCAGAGGCCGTTCGACGCCGACTGCACGCAGGTGCGCGCCGGCACGCCGCGGCCGAGCGTCGCCGAGTCGCACCAGTCGAAGAGCTGCGCGCAGCCGCTCGTCGAGCTGTGGCCGACCCACAGGCCGGCGGAGCAGATGTAGAGCGTGCCGCTGGCGGGACGCACGCACGTCCCCTCGGGCACGTCGCGCGCGAGCGTCGCCGAGTTGCACAGGGTCGGCGTCGTCGGCGGCGGAGGCGGCGGCGGCGGCATGCCCGGCGGCGGCGGCGGCGGCGGCTCGTCGGTCGCGCACGCGCCGAGCGGCGTCCCCGGCGACACCTCCTCGACGGTGACCTTCTGGTGATCGCTCCAGCCGAAGCCGGAGCTGCCGAACAGGTAGCGCGCCACCGCCGGCGACACGTCCATGATCGGGCTGTGCGCGGCCGACTCGACGCAGACGTCGGGGCCGTAGTCGTCGGTCTGCGCGACGACGCACTTGCCGTTGCCGCGGATCGCGACCCGCGCGCCGCAGCCGTAGCGCTGGCGCGAGGCGGCGTAGTACCAGGTGCCGTCGGCGCGCCCGCCGCACGACATCGGCTGGGTATCGCCGCCGCCGCCGAACGTCGTGATGACGTAGGTGTCGTCGGCCGGGATCGCCGACGACGCCTGGCCGTGGCAGCCGGTCAGCTCGATCGGCTGCGAGACGCTGGCGCCCTCGGTGGCGTTCTCGTCCTCGAACGGCGAGTCGACCGAGACGTCGGTCGTGCAGCCGCCGAGGGCGAGCGCGGCGGCCAGGGCCCCGATGGCGACCGAGGCGACCGAGGCGACCGAGGCGACCGAGGGGACGGCGCGGGCGATTCGCATGGCGGCCGGCGGGTGCACCGCGCGTGCCGCGACGGCGCGGCCGGAGATCCAGGGGTTCCGCGCCCGCGCTGTCGACCGGGGGCAGCGTCGCGAGCCGGCCGGGTGCAACCGTTCGTGGGCAGGGTGGGGCCGCGGGCCCGGGCGCCGGCGTGGTGGCTGGACCACCGGCGGGAGCGGAAGCAGTTGCCGGCGCGGGCTCGCATGGATACGGTGCGCGCCACCATGGCCTCCACGACTCCCTCGAAGCTGCTCGGTGAGCTGCGCGCGAAGGCGGTCGCCGCCTTCAACCGCGCGGACGAGCTGGGCGGCGACCTCCGCGACTACCTCCAGGATCGCTGGCACCACGACCCGCGCGTGCTGCGCCTCCGCGAGCAGGTGAGCCGCATCACCGGCAAGGGCGCGCCGCCCAAGGTTCGTCCGGCGGCCGGACAGCCCGGCGGCCCGGCGCCGGCGCGCGCGAGCGACGCCGCGACCGCCGCGGTGCCGCCGGCTCCCGCCGGGGTCGTCGCGCCTGCCGATCCGCCGGCGAAGCCCGCCGCGCCGGTCGGCCTCGGCAAGCCGTCGGTCGCCGCCCAGGTCTTCGGCAAGAAGAGCTGTCCGTGGACCGGACGAGCGATGACCGTGCTCGAGCGCAACAAGGTCGACTACGACTTCATCGACCTCGAGGAGCCGGAGCACGAGAAGCTCGCGCTGCCGCTGTCGAACGAGACGAAGCAGCACACGGTCCCGTACATCTACCTGCGCGGGCAGTTCATCGGCGGCTACAACGCGCTCGCCGAGGTCGAGCGGCTGGGCCAGCTCGAGTACGCGCTGCTGTCGGCCGAGGACAAGGCGAAGGCGCCGCCGCACGTGAAGCGCGTCGAGATCACGCCGCGGCCGAACACCGACGAGGTCGCGCCCGCCGAGCGCGACGCGTCGGCGCCCGCCGAGTGATCCGCCCGTTCAGCGACGTCGGCGCCGCCGGCGCGTGAGCGCGAGCGCGACGGCGGCGAGGAGCGACGGCGGCACCGCCGCGCGCGCGCCGGTGGGCCCGCCGGCCTCGCAGCAACCGCCGCCGCCGCCGTCGCCGGCGACGCCACCGTCGGGGCCCGCGTCGTCGCCGACGCCTGCGTCGACGTCCGGCCCCGCGCCGCCCCGCGCCCACAGCGCGCTGACGTAGGCGCCCGCGCCGAAGCCGACCATCGGGATCTCGCCCTGGTAGTCGGCCGTCGTCCGGTCGTAGTTCTCGGGGATGACGTCGAGGTTGAGGCGCGCCTGCGCGGTCACCCAGGCGACCAGCGCGTCGGCGCGATCGGCGTGGCCCGCGCGCCGCCACGCCTCCGCCATCCACATGTCGACGGAGATCCACTCGCGGCGGTCGTAGTCGCCGCCGTCGTCGTTGCGCTGGTAGCCGTGGCCGGCGAGCGTCGCGAGCCCCTGGTCGAACGCGCCGAGCGTCGCCGTCGCGGTCGCGCCGTCGGGCGGGATCACGTCGTAGCGCAAGGCCGCGATCGCCGCCGCGTCGAGGTACGAGCTCGTCTGCTCGAGGCTCGCCCGCACGATGCCGGTGTCGGCGTCGACGAGCTTGCCGACGATCGCCGCCGCGATCGTGTCGGCCGCGGTCCGGTAGCGCGCCGCGTCCGCCGCGCGGCCCACGCGATCGGCGAGCCGCGCCGCCGCCCGCAGGCCGTGCACCGCGGTCGCCTGGGTGAACGTCCAGTGCTGGCGGCCGCCGTCGTACCAGTGCGACTCCCAGATCGACGAGTCGGCCCGCACGAGCCCGGCCGCCGGGCCGCTCTGCTCGACCAGCCCGACCAGCACGTCGGCGGTCTGCGCGAAGACCGCGTCGGCGTGCGCCGTCACCAGCGCGGTGTCGCCGGTCGCGTCGACGTAGTCGGCGAGCGCCGCCAGCGTCAGCCCGAAGCCGTCGAACTCGATGTTCGGCCCGTGCGCGTCGCTGTCGGACTCCTCGCTGCCGTCGCCGTGGTAGCGCACGACGCTCACCCGGTACGGGGCGCCGACCCACGGCCCGCCGTCGCGGTCGCAGCAGACGTAGGCGCCGGGGCCCGCCTCGAGGAGGAACGTGAGCGCGGCCTTCGCCTCGTCGTCGAGGCGCGCGGCGACGAGCGCCTCGGTCGCGTACGCCTGATCGCGGACCCAGGCGATGTTCCACATGCCGCGCGGCAGCGACGCGACGATCGCGCCGTGGCCGCGGCCGGGCTCGCGGATCTGGCCCATGCGCAGGACCGCGAGCTGGCGGTCGTGGACGGCGCGCTCGTCGGCGGACAGGCCGGGCGGGACGTGCGCGCGGGCGAAGAACGCGTCCCAGTCGGCGCGGGCGCCGGCGAGGAGGGCGTCGGGATCGCCGCCCGCCAGCGCGAGCTTGCCGTCGAGCGCGGCGCGGTCGCCGTCGGCGGCCTCGCCGATCACCAGCGCGAACCGCCGGGTCTCGCCGGGCGCGAGGCCGGTGAGGTCCCACTCGTAGCCCTCGACGGCGTCGTCGCGCACGCCGCTGTCGGCGGTGTCGGGCAGCCGGCCGCCGCCGGCGACGATGCCGTACGGGTTGTCGGGCGAGGCCGCGTGGTGGAGCGGCGCGGGCAGCGCGCGGACGACCGCGAGGCCGGCGGCGCCGCGCTCCTCGAACGCGCCGTCCTGCCAGGTGACGTGCTCGGCGGTGGTGCCGTCGGCGCCGCCGCCGACGTGCAGGTTGGCGAGCGCGAACAGGGCCGCGTCGGCGAGCGGCGCGTCCGTCGTGTTCTCGACGTCGACGACGCCGATCACAACCGGCGCCGGCACCGCGAACGGCGAGAACCAGTACTGCGTCGCGCGCAGGCCGGCGTGGCCCTGGACGACGCGGGCGATGCCGCGCGCGCCGTCCCAGCCGGCGTCGGTGATCGGCCGGTCGACGAGCCACGCGTTCTGGCCGCCGCCGCGCAGCCCGAAGTAGACGTCGTAGGCGAGCTCGCGGGTCGTCGACGCGGCGTCGGGGTGCGCGTAGACGTGCTCGCGGAAGCTGACGATCTTGCGCGCGATCGTGTCGTAGTCGGCGCTGCTCCAGCCGTTGGTCCACGGCAGCACCGCCCACGAGCCGTGCGGCGCGACCGCCTGCGCGCGCACCGCACCGGGCGCGCCGGACAGCGCCGTGGCGGCGAGGGCGACGCCGAGCAAGGTCGAGGAGCAGAGCGGCCGCACGCGCCGATGGTACGCGATCTCGCCCATGCCGGCCGCGCCGGGAGGTGACGAGGCCCGCATCAGCAGGCGCGGCCGCGGCGCGCCGGCGTGGGCGCCGGTCAGGCGCCGCAGCCCCAGGTGCCGAGGAACGTCAGCTTGCCGTCGGTGATCGTCGCCGCGCCGCGGCCGCCGCCCTCGTAGTACTCCGACGAGTAGATGAGCTCGCGCACGCCGTCGCCCTCGAGGTCGAAGCTGGCGTCGATGACGAGGTGCTCGAGGTCGCTCGTCCACACGCTGACGAGGTGCTCGAGGTCGCCGCCCGGCGCCATCACCAGCGCCGACCACCGGTAGCCGGGGCCCTGGTCCTCCGGCAGCGGCACGTTGGCGGCGATCAGCTCGTCGGGGCGCGGGTCGCCGGCGACGTTCACGTCGATCACCTGCTCGACGACGATGTCGTCGGCGGCGACCGGGCTGCCGCTCGCGGCGAGGTCGGCGGTGGCCCGCCGCGCGAGGGGGCCACGCAGCGCGCCGGCGCCCGCCGGCACCCGATCGGTCGCGTACGTCTGCAGGTCGATCGGCGCGCCCGCCGGCAGCACCGCGACGCCCAGCGGCGAGCTGTCCGGATCGCCGGACAGCCGCTTCACGCCGGTGACGTCGTTCGGCCCCGAGGCGTCGCAGCCGTCGGACACGGTGCCGGTGATCACGAACGTGTCCTTCCCCGACGAGACCTTCTGCCCGACCATGCCGGCGCGCAACGCGTCGCAGTCGTGGCACGCCGCCTCGAACATCGACGTGTCGCTGAGGCCGATGAAGACCATCACCGGGCCGCGGCCGGCGCCGCCGCCGGTGTGCGAGCCGACCTCGACCGGGTGGGCGTGGCCGCCGCACGCGGCGACGGCGAAGGCGGCGAAGCCGACGGCGAAGGTGGCGGCGAGCGGTGCGATGCCGGCGACGAGGCGAGGCGAGGCCATGCGCGGATACTACGCCAGCGCGCCCCGGGCGATTCCGCGGCGGGCTGGTCGCCGGCGCCGCCGTGCCGCATGATGGGCGGCAGATGAGCTGTCGGTCTCGCGCGCGCCTCGATCGGAGCCGGCGGTGGCTCACCGTGCTGGTGGTGGCGGCGGCGCTCGGGGCGTGCGAGCGCGACGCGACGCCGCCGGCGAAGGTCGTCGTCATCGAGGCGCCGCACTTGGACGATCCGGTGCCGTGGATCCGCGATCGCCTGGCCGAGAACCGCGACCGCCAGGTGCTCGTCTACATCGGCGCCACCTGGTGCGACCCGTGCCGCCGCTTTCACGAGGCGGTCACCGCCGGCCAGCTCGACGCCGCCTTCCCGCACCTGACGCTCCTCGTCTTCGATCAGGACCGCGACGGCGACGGCCTCCTGCGCGCCGGCTACACCTCCGAGTACATCCCGCTCTTCGTGCGGCCCGCCCCCGACGGCACCGCCACGACGCACCTGATCCAGGGCGCCGAGAAGGGCGACGACGCCGTGGCGTCGATCACGCCGCGCCTCCGCAAGCTGCTCGGCATGCCCGCCCTCGCGCCGGCGCCGCCGGCAGCGCGTCAGTAGCTGTCGAACGCGACGGTGGTGACCGGGCCGGCGCCGGCGCCGGCGAGCCGCTCGCGCGCGGCGTCGGCGGTGGTGACCGCGACGGTGACGACCTCCGACGGGCGCAGCCAGCGCGACGCCGCGGCGGTGACGTCGGCGGTGCCGAGGTCGGCGACCCGCGCCGGCAGCGCGATCGTGTAGTCGGCGGGCAGGCCGAAGACCGCGTCGCGCACGGCGAGCTGCATGCGCTGGCGCGCGGTCGCCTGGTGGAACGGCATCGACCCGACGAGGTAGGCGCGCGCCAGGTCGAGCTCGTCGGCGGGCAGGCCGTGCATGGCGAGGTCGGCGTAGAGGTCGAGCGTCGTGCGCACCGCGTCGCCGGCGACGTCGATCGCGGTCGCCATCCACATCTCCAGCCAGTGGCGGCCGCGCGAGCGCCGCATCGTGCAGCCGGCGCCGTAGCTCCAGCCGCGCTTCACGCGGATCTCCTGCATCAGCCGCGACGAGAACATGCCGCCGAAGCCGGTCTCGAGCAGGAGCAGGGCGGCGGTGTCGGCGTCGCCGTAGCGGGGGCCGAGGTGTCCGAGCCGGAGCTGCGCCTGCGTGCGATCCGCCTTGTCGACGAGGACGACGCGGCGGCCGGTCGGCGCCGGCGTGACCAGCACGTCGGGCAGGGCAGGGGCCGGGCCCGCCGGCAGCCGCTCGGTCAGCCGCCGCGCGATCGCGAGCGCGCCGTCGAGGTCGGTGTCGCCGGCGACGCCGAGCACGAGGTTCGACGTCACGACCTCGCGGCGCCAGCCGGCGCGCGCCGACTCCAGGTCGAGGCGGGCGAGCGACGCCTCGGTGCCGAGCGACGTCCGGCCGTACGGGTGGCCCGGCGCGCACTCGCGATCGAACCAGCGGGTCGCGAGCGCGCTGTCGTCGTCGCGCACCTCGTCGAGCACCTGCGGCGTCTCGCGCAGGAGCCGCGCGTGCTCGTCCTCGGCGAAGCGGGGCACGGCCAGCAGCTCCGCGCACAGCTCGACGACGGCGTCGAGGTTGCGGGTGAGCGACACCGCGGAGATCGTCGTCGCGTCGCGCGCGATCGAGACGTCGAGCGCGGCGCCCAGCCGGTCGAGATCGTCGTCGAACGCGGTGCGATCGCGCGCGCCCGCGCCGCGCCGCGCGAGCAACGCGGCGTGGCGGTGGAGGCCCTCGAGCCCTTCCGGATCGGCGGCGGCCCCGCCGCGGATCGCGATCTCCACCCAGACGAGCGGGGTGTCACCCGACGGCGCGACGTAGACCGGCGCGCCCGGGACCGACGCGGTGATCACCGGCGGCGCCGCGCGCATCACGACGCGTCTTCCCCGTTCCCGCGCCCGTTCCCGCGCCCGTGCCCGTCCCCGTGCTCTTCTTCTTCCCCGGCCTCTCCATCCTCCGCGTCGCCGTCCTCTTCGTCGCCGTCCTCCTCCTCCTCCGCGCCGGCCGTCCCGTCCGGCTCCGCGATGATCGTCGTCCGCGCCTCCGGCACCAGGTACGTCGCGATCGCCCGCCGCAGGTCGTCGGCGGTGACCGCCGCCAGCCGGTCGCCCAGCTCGAACAGCGTGCGGAAGTCGCCGAGCGCCGTCTCGTGGTGCCCGAGCGCCTCCGCCTTGCCCTCGGCGTCGACCAGCGACGCCCAGAAGTCGGTCTCGACCAGGTTCTTCGCCTTCTCCAGCTCGCGCGCGGTCGGCCCCTCGGCCGCCAGCCCCGCGATCACCTCGTCGATCGCGGCGAGCGCCTCCTCGGCCTCGTGGCCGCGCGCGCAGGTCACCGCGACGCGCAGCAACGACGGATCGCGGAACGGCGTCAACTGCACGTCGACCGACGACGCCAGCTCGCGCTCGATCACCAGCGTGCGGTGCAGCCGCCCCGACGGGCTGCCCGCCAGCAAGGTCGTCAGCAGCTCGAGCACCGCCCAGTCCGGGTGGCCCTGGCCGACCGCCTTCCAGCCGAGCAGCACCCGGTCCGACGCGATCGGCCGCGGCCGCCGCCGCACCCGCTCGCGCTCCTGCCGCGGCTCGCGCACCTCGGGGATCACCGGCAGCTCGGCCGGCGGCAGGTGCCCGTAGCCGCCGACGATCGCGGCGAGCAGCTCGCCCTCGTCGACGTCGCCGACGACCACGACCGTCGCGTTGTTCGGCGCGTACCACGTCCGGTAGAAGGTGCGGATCTGGTCGAGCGTCAGCGCGCGGATGTCCGCCATCCAGCCGATCGTCGGCCAGCGGTACGGGTGCACCTCGAACGCGGTCGCCATGAGCTGCTCGTCGAGCCAGCCGTCGACGTCGTCCTCGACCCGCTCGCGCCGCTCGTTGGTGACGACGTCGCGCTCCGGCTCGACGGTCGCCGGCGACAGCACCAGCCGCGACATGCGCTCGCTCTCGAGCCGCACCGCCAGCGCGAGCTCGCGCGCGGGCAGCGCCAGCCGGTACTGCGTCCAGTCGCACCAGGTGGCCGCGTTGCTCTCGCCGCCGGTCCGCTCGACGACGCGGTCGAACTCGCCGGGCGCCAGCGACTCGGTCTGGTTGAACATCAGGTGCTCGAACAGGTGCGCGAGGCCGGTGGCGCCGACCTGCTCGTGGCGCGAGCCGACGCGGAACCAGGTCTGGTACGCGATGATCGGCGCCGACCGATCGACGACCGAGATGACGCCGAGCCCGTTCGGCAGCCGCCACCGGCGCGCGGTGAGCGCCCGGCCGAACCGGGTCTCCGCCTCCAGGGTCACGCCGCGCGGCGAGGAAGACATCGATCGGTTCTAGCACGATCGCCGCAGCGCGAATCCCCGCCGCGCTATCATCGCCGGCCTGTTGTCCACCGCGCGCACCGTCCTCGTCCCCGTCGTCTCCCTCGTCGCCTCTCTCTCGTTCGCCGCCGCGGGCGCCGCGTGCGGCAACGGCGGCACGAGCCGCGCGTGCGGCGTCTGCACCGCCTACGGCGATCCGGTCGTCGCCGGCAACGTCAACACGCCGGCGGTGAACGAGCTGTCGGGCATCGCCGCCAGCAAGAAGTACGACGACGTCTACTACGTGCAGGACGACGACCCGGTCCCGTTCGACGGCCTCGACGTCAGCGTCCACGCGATCGACGATACCGGCGCGTTGATCGCGAGCTGGCAGCTCGACGGCGCGCGGGTCGGCAACCTCGAGGACATCGCGGTCGGCCCCTGCCCGCAGGGCACCTGCGTCTACACCGGCGACATCGGCAACAACTCCGGCGACGCATCGCCGTACCCGATCTACCGCTTCCCCGAGCCGGCGATCGATCGCAACGCGCCGCCGGCGTCGTCGCTCATCTCCGACTACGAGACGATCTGGGTCGAGTACCCGGACGGCGGCCCGCACGACTGCGAGGCGATGGCGGTCCGCCCCGACACCGGCGACATCTATCTGATCGAGAAGAAGACCGGCAGCACCGCCGGCGTCTTCCACGTGCCGCCGTGGCCGGCCGCCGCCGCGACCGGCTCGAGCCCGACCCTCACGATGACCAAGGTCGCCGACCTGTCGCTCGTGCCCGACGGCACCACGCCCGAGGATCAGCTCGTCACGGGCGCCGACTTCCACCCGTGCGAGCCACGGATGCTCGTCCACACCTACAGCCACGCGTACGAGTACACGCTGCCCGCCGGCGCCACCGACTTCGAGGACATCTTCCGGACCGCGCCGGTCAAGGTGCGCAACCCGGGCGGCTCCGAGTCGATCGGATACCTGTGGGACGGCAACGGCTACCTGTCCGTCCCCGAGGGCCAGAACCCGCCTTTGACCGTCGTCCGCTGCGCCCCCGACCTCGACGCTGGAACCCAGTAACCGCGCTGCACCCGTGCGGGCGTCGTGGCATCCTCCTGCCATGGCATACCCACCCGATGGGCCGCCCGATCGCGACGGCGGCGCGGTCACGAAGGTCCTGGCGGTCCTCCTCCTCCTGTGCGCGGCGGCGCTGGTGTTCACCGTCCTTCGCCAGCGGCGCGGCGCGCCCGAGATCGTCTACGAACCGCGCCCGATCACGATCCCGGCGGGCGACCTCGGCGCCGACGAGAAGGCGACCATCGCGGTCTTCCAGTCGGTGTCGCCGTCGGTCGTCCACGTCACCAACATCGGGCTCCAGCGCGACGCGTTCACGATGGACGTCACCGAGATCCCGCAGGGCACCGGCACCGGCTTCCTCTGGGACGAGTACGGCCACGTCGTCACCAACTTCCACGTCATCCAGGGCGCCAGCAGCACGCAGGTCACGCTGTCGGACGGCAACACCTACGAGGGCAAGGTGATCGGCGCCGCGCCCGACAAGGATCTCGCGGTCGTGAAGATCGACGCGCCGCCGTCGAAGCTGGCGAAGATCGCGGTCGGCACCTCGTCGGACCTGCAGGTCGGCCAGAAGGTGCTCGCGATCGGCAACCCGTTCGGCTTCGATCGCACGCTCACGACCGGCGTCATCAGCGGCCTCGGCCGCCAGATCAAGTCGGTGACCCAGCGGACGATCACCGACGTCATCCAGACCGACGCGCCGATCAACCCCGGCAACAGCGGCGGCCCGCTGCTCGACAGCCACGGCCGGCTGATCGGCGTCAACACCGCCATCTACAGCCCGTCGGGCGCGTCGGCCGGCATCGGCTTCGCGATCCCGGTCGACACCGTCAACCGGATCGTCCCCCAGCTCATCTCCAACGGGAAGGTCATCCGGCCGGTGATGGGCATCAACCTCGCCGCCGACCAGGTGGCGGCCCAGGCGCACGTGCAGGGCGCGCTCGTCTACACGGTCGTCCCCGGCGGGCCGGCGGCGCGCGCCGGCATCGTCGGCATCGGCGTCACGCCCGACGGCCACCTCCTGCTCGGCGACGTCATCATCAAGCTCGACGGCACCGAGATCACCAAGGGCGACGACCTCTACATCGCGCTCGACAAGCACAAGGTCGGCGACCACGTGAAGGTCGAGGTCGTCAACAACGGCCGCAGCCGCATCGTCGACGTCACGCTCGAGGCCTCGACCTGATGCTGTCGCGGCCCGGCCTCGCCACCGACCTCCGCCGCGCGCGGGGCAAGGTCGCCCACACGCTGTCGTCGACGTTCCTGCGCACGCTCGCGAACGCGGCGCGGCTGCACCCGCGGGCGCGCCCCGGCCGCCACCAGGTCGAGGTCGACACCGACCTCCGCTACCGGCCGGGCACCGGCCCCGAGCACGTCCTCGATCTCTACCGGCCGGTCGGCCGCCCCGGCCCGCTGCCGGTCGTGTTCTACGTCCACGGCGGCGCGTTCCAGATCCTGTCGAAGGACACCCACTGGCTGATGGGGCTCGCCTTCGCGCGCCACGGCTACCTGGTCGCCAACATCAGCTACCGGCTGGCGCCGCGCCACCGCTTCCCGGCGGCGATCGACGACACCTGCGCGGCGTGGCTGTGGCTCCTGCGCAACCTCGAGCGGCTCGGCGGCGATCCGTCGCGGATCGTCGTCGCCGGCGAGTCGGCCGGCGGCAACCTGGTGACGGCGCTGACGCTCGCCACCGTCCAGCGCCGCGCCGAGCCGTACGCCCGCGAGGTCTTCGACGCCGGCGTGGTGCCGCGCGCGGCGATGCCGTTCTGCGCGGTGCTCGAGGTGTCGCGCGGCCATCGCCACGCGGCGCGCCGGCCGGTGCCCGACTGGGTCGACGGCATGATGCGCTCCGTCGAGCACGCCTACCTCGGCCACGCGCCGCCGGCCGACTGCGACCTCGCCGATCCGCTCTGCGTCTTCGAGCGCGCGGCCGCGGCCCACGACGGAAGCCGCGCGCCGGCGCCGGGAATGGAAAGACCCCTGCCGCCGTTCTTCGCGCCGGTCGGCACGCGCGACCCGCTGCTCGACGACACCCGCCGCCTCGAAAAGGCCCTGGCCCGCCTGCAGGTGCCGTGCGAGGCGCGGTATTACCCCGACGAGATCCATGCCTTCCATGCCCTGGTCTGGCGCCGGCAGGCGCGCGCCTGCTGGCGCGACGCGCTCGCCTTCCTCGATCGCCACCTCCGCGATCCCCGGTAGCGGCGCGTGAGCGAGGCGAAGAAGCTGGGCCTCTGGTCCGGCGTCGGCATCGTCGTCGCCAACATGATCGGCGCCGGCGTGCTGGTGACGCCCGGCTACATGGCGCTCGACCTCGCGCCCGCGCACATCCTGCTCGCGTGGCTGGTCGGCGGCGTCGCCGCGCTGTGCGGCGCCTACGCCTACGCGTCGGTCGCCCAGGCGATCCCGCGGTCGGGCGGCGAGTACCGCTATCTGTCGACCTTGTGGCACCCGCTGCTCGGCTACGTCGCCGGCTGGACGTCGCTGCTCATCGGCTTCTCGCAGCCGGTCGCGGTCGACTCGCAGCTCGTCGGCTACTACACCGGCACGCTCGGCCTCGGCGTGAGCTGGCGCGTGATCACCATCGCCGTCATCGTCGCCGTCACCGCGCTGCACGCGTTCGACCTCCGCGCGTCGCGGCGCGGCCAGGACATCCTGGTCGCCATCAAGTTCGCGCTCGTCCTCGGCTTCGTCGCGGTCGGCCTGTTCGCCGGCCACAACGCCTGGCCGACCTGGCGCCCGGCCGGCGCCGCCCACGGCCTCCCGACCAAGCCGTTCTTCTCGTCGCTGGTCTTCATCGCGTTCTGCTACAGCGGCTGGAACGCGGCGGTCTATGCCAGCGAGGAGTTCCGCTCGCCGCGCCGCGACGTGCCGCGCGCGATGCTGATCGGCTGCGCCGCGGTGATGGTCCTCTACCTGCTCGTCAACTGGGTCTTCGTCGCCAACCTCGGCCCGTCCGACTTCGGCGCCTGGATCGGCAACCGCGATCACGACCGCGTCACCGTCGGCCACTACCTCATGCGCGACCTGATCGGCGCCGGCGGCGCGCGGGTCATGTCGGCCTTCATGATCGTCGCGCTGCTGGCGGCCGCCAGCGCGATGACGATGATCGGCCCGCGCGTCTACGCGGCGATGGCGAAGGACGGCTTCCTGCCGGCGGTGTTCGCCGGCGAGGACGGCCGCCCGCCGCGGTGGGCGGTGATCCTGCAGGGCGCGATCGCGGTCGTCGTCGCGATGACGACCAGCGTCATCAAGGCGATCGGCACCATCGGCGCCGTGCTCACGCTGCTCGCCGCGCTGACCGCGCTCGGCGTGTTCAAGCTGCGCTTCGACGCGCGCACGCCCGCCGGCGATCGCCCCGGCGTGCCCGCGCTCGCGGCGGCGACGGTCTTCTGCGGCCTGTCGGGCTGGATGCTCTACGTCGCCTTCACGAACCCGTTCCTCAACAGCGCGCGGCTGCCCGCGATCGGGAAGGTGTCGGCGCCGCTCCTCTGGCTCGTCTTCGTCGCGATCCTCGCGGTCGGCTACGCCGCGTGGGCGGCGACACGCCCGCGCGCCCGGGTGTAATCGCACGGCGACAATCGCGAATTCGTCCGGCGTAGGCCAAGGACAGCCCTCGGACGTTTGTCTATCATCGGCGCCAGGGCGCCCTGCGCGGTCGGTCCACGCGGACCCGCCCGTCGCACGGCCGGGTGCCGAGGAGACCGCATGTCGCTCGCTCGCTGGATCGGGGCCGCCACCGCCACGCTCGCGCTCGCGCTCGCACCTGCCGCCGCCGACGCGTTCTGCGGCTTCTACGTCGGGGGCGGCGGCGCCGAGCTGTTCAACAACGCGACGCAGGTCGTGCTGATGCGGCAGGGCACCCGCACGGTGCTGTCGATGCAGAACAACTACCAGGGCCCGCCCGAGGACTTCGCCCTGGTGGTGCCGGTGCCGGTCGTGCTCCAGAAGGAGAACGTGAAGACGCTGCCGCGCGACGTCTTCGATCGCGTCGAGCAGATGAGCGCGCCGCGGCTCGTCGAGTACTGGGAGCAGGACCCGTGCGCGCCGGACATGGAGTACGAGGAGCGCGCGATGGCGGCGCCGATGGCGATGGCCGAGGGCGCCGGCGCCGCCGCCGACGACAGCGCCTACCACGTCAAGGTCGAGGCGAAGTTCGAGGTCGGCGAGTACCAGATCGTCATCCTGTCGGCGTCCGACTCGACCGGCCTCGACCACTGGCTGCGCGACCAGCACTACAAGATCCCGGCGGGCGCCGAGCCGCTGCTCCGCCCGTACGTCGAGGGCGGGTCGAAGTTCTTCGTCGCCAAGGTCGATCCGACCAAGGTGACGTTCGCGAACGGCATGGCGACCCTGTCGCCGCTCCGCTTCCACTACGACGCCGAGGAGTTCTCGCTGCCGATCCGCCTCGGCCTCGCCAACTCGAAGGGGACGCAGGACCTGATCGTCGACATCCTCGCGCCCAACCAGCGCTACGAGGTCGCGAACTACCCGAACGTCACGATCCCGACCAACCTCGACGTCAAGGAGGAGGCGAAGGCGCGCTTCGGCGAGTTCTACGCGGCGCTGTTCGACCGCACGATCGCGAAGAACCCGCACGCGGTCGTCACCGAGTACGCGTGGGACGCGTCGTCGTGCGATCCGTGCCCGGGGCCGACGCTCGACTACAGCGACTTCGCGACGCTCGGCGCCGACGTGCTCGAGGGCGGCGACGAGGGCTACTACGGCTTCGTCTTGACCCGCCTGCACGCGCGCTACGGCAAGGGCGACCTCCACGACGACCTCGTCTTCAAGGCCGCGCCGCCGATCGTCGGCGGCCGCGAGTTCCTCCAGGACGACGGCAAGCTCGAGGAGCGCTCGCGGCCGTCGGACACCAACAACTTCCAGGGGCGCTACGCGGTGCGCCACCCGTGGACCGGGCCGATCGCGTGCGCGTCGCCGAAGCGCGGCGTGTGGGGCGGACCGCCGGGCGGCGGCGAGCCCCAGCCGCAGCCGATCGCGGCGACCGGCCTGGCCTTCGCGCCGCGCGGCAAGATCGACCTGCCGGTCGTCGTCGCCCAGGACGTGCCGGAGCTCGGGCTCAAGGCGAGCGACAAGCCGACCTTGCCGGGCAGCGGCCACTGGAACTGCGGCTGTCAGGGCGCGGGCGGGGCGGGCGGGGCTGCCGGCGGCCTGCTGGCGCTGGGGACGCTCTTCGGGCTGCGACGCAGGCGCGCGCCGTCGAGCTCGGGCACGGGCACGGGCACGGGCACGGGCATGAAAAGGAGCAAGCGATGAACGGAGCGAAGTGGATCGCGCTCGGGCTGGTCGCGGCGGCTGTCGCCGTCGCGGCGCCGCGCGCGGAGGCCTTCTGCGGCTTCTACGTCAACGGCGCCGGCGGCGACATGTTCAACGACGCGACGCAGGTCGTGCTGATGCGCGAGGGCACGCGCACGGTCCTGTCGATGCAGAACAACTACAAGGGCCCGCCCGAGGAGTTCGCGCTCGTCATCCCGGTGCCGGTCGTGCTGCACAAGGAGGACGTGAAGACGCTCGCGCCCGAGGTCTTCTCGCGCATCGACACCCTCGGCTCGCCGCGCCTCGTCGAGTACTGGGAGCGCGACCCGTGCGAGCCGGAGCCGAAGTACGACCGCGGCGTCGTCTACGACGAGGCGCCGGCGCCGACCGCCATGCCGACCGGCGGCGCGCCCGGCTACGGCGTCAAGATCGAGGCGAAGTTCGAGGTCGGCGAGTACCAGATCGTCATCCTGTCGGCGAAGGACTCGACCGGGCTCGACGCCTGGCTGCGCGACCAGAAGTACCAGATCCCGCCGGGCGCCGAGCCGTACCTGCGGCCGTACGTCGAGGCCGGGTCGAAGTTCTTCGTCGCCAAGGTCGACCCGACCAAGGTCGCGTTCGACAGCGACCACCGGGCGAAGCTGTCGCCGCTCCGCTTCCACTACGACTCCGACGAGTTCGTGCTGCCGATCCGGCTCGGGCTCGTCAACTCGAGCGGCACCCAGGACCTGATCGTCAGCATCCTGGCGCCCGGCCAGCGCTACGAGGTCTCGAACTACCCGGACGTCACGATCCCGACCAACCTCGACGTCAAGGACTCGGTGCGCGACACGTTCGGCGAGTTCTACGCGGCGCTGTTCGATCGCACGCTGGCGAAGAACCCGGGCGCGGTGGTGACCGAGTACGCGTGGAACGCGGGGAGCTGCGACCCGTGCCCGGGGCCGTCGCTCGATCCGTCGGACCTGGCGACCCTCGGCGGCGACGTCCTGGCGACGCCGATCGATCCGTACAACGCGGTCTTGACCCGGCTGCACGCCCGCTACGGCAAGGACCTGAAGGACGACCTCGTCTTCAAGGCGGCGCCGCCGATCGTCGGCGGCCGCGAGCAGGTGCAGGCCGACGGCAAGCTCGAGGAGCGCGCGCGGCCCGACTCGGTCAACAACTTCCAGGCGCGCTACGCGATCCGCCACGAGTGGACCGGGCCGATCACCTGCGCGAACCCGATCCGCCACCGCTGGGGCGGGCCGCCGGCCGGCGTCGCCAGCGAGGGGACCAGGGCGGCGACCGACCTGGCGTTCGCGCCGCGCGGCAAGGCGGTGCTGCCCGAGCTGGTGAAGGAGGACGTGCCGGAGATCGACGTCAAGGCGGCGCCGCCGGGGGCCGCGGCGGGGTCGGCGACGGCGGCGTCGGGATCGAGCGCGGGCACGGCTACGGGCTCGGGCTCGGGCTCGGGCTCGGGCTCGGGCTCGGCGGCCAAGCCGGTGCCGGCGACGCCGAACGACGTCAAGAAGAAGACCGGCTGCGGCTGCGCGGCGGACGGCGCGCCGGACGTCGGCGGCGGGGCGCTGCTCGCCCTCGGCTCGCTCGTCGTGCTGCGCCGGCGCTCGCGCCGCTCGGGCCCGGCCCGCACCTGACTTGCTCGCGCGTCGCCAGGCGGCGCGCGCCGACGGACGCACCACGACGGCCGCGCGCGCGGCCAAGAGGTCAGCATGAGAACGAAACAGCTCGTGATCGCGGCCATCGCGACGGCGGTGGCGGTGGCAGCCGTGCCCCGCGGGGCGTCGGCCTTCTGCGGCTTCTACATCGACACCGGCGGCAACACCCTCACCAACGAGGCGACGCAGGTCGACCTCATGCGCAAGGGCACCCGCACGGTGCTGTCGATGCAGAACAACTACAAGGGGCCGGCCGAGGAGTTCGCGATGGTCGTGCCGGTGCCGGTCGTCCTCCACCAGGAGGACGTGAAGACCCTGCCGCGCGACGTCTTCGACCGCGTCGAGAAGATGGGCGCGCCGCGGCTCGTCGAGTACTGGGAGCAGGACCCGTGCGCGCCGCCCGAGCCCGACTACGACATGATGCCGATGGCGATGGCGGGCGCCGGCATGGCCGCGCCGGTCGATGAGGAGAAGGCCGACCTCGGCGTCAAGATCGAGGCGAAGTTCGTCGTCGGCGAGTACCAGATCCTCGTGCTGTCGGCGACCGACTCGACCGGCCTCGACACCTGGCTGCGGCGCGAGCACTACCAGATCCCGCCGGGCGCCGAGCCGTACCTGCGGCCGTACGTCGAGGCGGGGATGAAGTTCTTCGTCGCCAAGGTCGACCCGAAGAAGGTGACGTTCGACGCCGACCACCGCGCCGCGCTGTCGCCGCTCCGCTTCCACTACGACTCCGACGAGTTCGCGCTGCCGATCCGGCTCGGCCTCGCCAACTCGAGCGGCACCCAGGACCTGATCGTCAGCATCCTCGCGCCCCACCAGCGCTCCGAGGTCGCGAACTACAAGACCGTCCCCATCCCGACCAACCTCGACGTGCGCGACCCGGTGCGCGGCGACTTCGCGTCGTTCTACGCGGCGCTGTTCGATCGCACGCTCGCGAAGAACCCGGGCGCGGTCGTCACCGAGTACGCGTGGCAGGCGTCGACCTGCGACCCTTGCCCGGGCCCCAACCTCGACAGCAACGACTTCACGCTGCTCGGCGCCGACGTCCTCGAGGGGCCGATGGACAAGCCGACCGCGTACGGCGGCTGGGACTTCGTGCTCACCCGGCTGCACGCCCGCTACGGCAAGGACCTGAAGGACGACCTCGTCTTCAAGGCGGCGACGCCGATCGTCGGCGGCCGCGAGTTCGTCGTCGCCGGCGGCAAGCTCGAGGAGAGGTCGCGCCCCGACGCGACCAACAACTTCCAGGCCCGCTACATCATCCGCCACTGGTGGACCGGCAAGATCACCTGCGCGTCGCCGCGGCGCGGGGTGTGGGGCGGGCCGCCGGGCGGCAGCCAGCCGCAGCCGCTGGCGGCGACCAGGCTGGCGTTCGCCCGCCGCAGCGCGCCGCTCTCCCGCCTGGTGGTGAAGAACATCCCCGAGCTCGGCGTGCGCGCGTACCGCACGCGGCCCAAGCCGCGGCCGCGCCCGGCGCCGGCCCCGGCGCACCACCCGTAGCGCCCGCAGCGCCCGTAGCGGATCAACGACAGGAGGAGGTGGACCATGCGACGCCCGACCCCGATCATCCTTGCGACCGTCGCCGTCGCGGTGGCGCTCGCCGCCGTGCCGCGCGCGGCCTCGGCCTTCTGCGGCTTCTACATCGACACCGGCGGCAACAAGCTGACCAACGACGCGACGCAGGTCGTGCTGATGCGCAAGGGCACCCGCACGGTCCTGTCGATGCAGAACAACTACAAGGGGCCGGCCGAGGAGTTCGCGATGGTCGTGCCGGTCCCGGTCGTCCTCCACGAGGAGGACGTGAAGACCCTGCCGCGCGACGTCTTCGCGCGCGTCGAGGCGATGGGCGCGCCGCGGCTCGTCGAGTACTGGGAGCAGGACCCGTGCGCGCCGGTCCACGCCTACCCGGACCGCCGCATGCGGGCGATGGCGCCGATGGCGAAGGCCTCGGCCGGCGACGTGATGACCCGCGACGACCTCGGGGTGACGATCGAGGCGAAGTTCGTCGTCGGCGAGTACCAGATCCTGATCCTGTCGGCCAAGGACTCGACCGGGCTCGACACCTGGCTGCGGCGCGAGCACTACCAGATCCCGCCGGGCGCGGAGCCGTTCCTGCGGCCGTACGTCGAGGCGGGGATGAAGTTCTTCGTCGCCAAGGTCGATCCGAAGAAGGTGACGTTCGACGCCGACCACCGGGCCGCGCTGTCGCCGCTCCGCTTCCACTACGACTCGGACGACTTCACGCTGCCGATCCGGCTCGGGCTCGCCAACTCCGCCGGCACCCAGGACCTGATCGTCAGCATCCTCGCGCCCGACCAGCGCTACGAGGTCGCGAACTACGGCAACGTCACGATCCCGACCAACCTCGACGTGCGCGACCCGGTGCGCGACGACTTCGCGGGGTTCTACGCGGCGCTGTTCGATCGCACGCTCGAGAAGCACCCGGGGACGGTGGTGACCGAGTACGCGTGGCAGGCGACCACCTGCGATCCGTGCCCGGGGCCGACGCTCGGCGCCAGCGACTTCACGCTGCTCGGCGCCGATGTCCTCGAGGGGCCGATGGACAGGCCGACCGCGTACCGCGGCTGGGACTTCGTGCTCACGCGGCTGCACGCCCGCTACGGCAAGGACCTGAAGGACGACCTCGTCTTCAAGGCGGCGCCGCCGATCGTCGGCGGCCGCGAGCTGGTCGCCGCCGGCGGCAAGCTCGAGGAGCGGTCGCGCCCCGACTCGACCAACAACTTCCAGGCCCGCTACGTGATCCGTCACTGGTGGACCGGCCGCATCGAGTGCGCGGC
>DASZXE010000894.1:0-3001 GCA_035546475.1 Kofleriaceae bacterium | reverse complement strand
CGCGGTCGCCGCGCCCGCCGACGACGCGGCGACGTCCATGCCCGGGGAGACGCTGCAGGCGACCGCCGGCGCCGTCTACGAGGACATCATGATCTCCGATGGCCAGGACGTGCGCTCGTACGCGAAGAACTGGCTCGTCGCGCCGCCCGGCTGGACCTTCGGCGGGCAGATGAAGTTCATCACCGCGAACACGTCGCTGTTCGGGGCGAACCAGCGGCTCCGCTTCGCCGACCTCGCGGTGCTCGGGCTCGACACCCGCATCACCCTCGGCCGCCGCCTCGAGCTGTCGGGCGGCCTCGACGTCCTCGCCAAGCAGCCCGACGGCGGCACCGAGCCGATCCCGCAGGGCGGCAACCTCGGCCTCAAGGTCGCGACCAGCCGCACCGTCGCGCTCACCGCCTCGGTGTCCGGCGGTCCGACCCTCGGCGACGGCCTGTGGGGCTCGGGCGGCCTCGGCGTGGTCCACCGCTCGCACATCGAGGAGTTCCTCGCCTTCCAGGTCGGGGCCGGCGCGTCGACGACCGTCGTCCACCAGGCCGACATGGAGAACGAGTGGCAGGCGGACCTCGTCGGCTCGAGCGAGCTCGTCTTCCACACGCCGCGCGGCGAGTGGGCCGCGTGGGGCGGCCTCGGCCTCGCGCTCCCGGCGGTCCACAGCGAGGGCATCACGCCGTCGACCCGGCTCGACGTCGAGGTCGGCACCGTCTTCTCGGCGGTGCGCGACTGGGATCTGTTCGCGGAGTTCATCCTGCGCGACCGCGGCACGACCGACATGCCGGGGACCACGCTCCCGATCGCCGACGGCGGCTTCGATCAGAAGCAGGTCATCATCGGCATCACCCGCCGCTTCACCCAGCGCGGGTCGAGCCTGTGGGCGATGGCCCAGTAGCGCGCCGGCCGGACCCGCGCCGGCCGGACCCGCGCCGGCCTGACGCGCGCCGGGCCGATCCCGCGTCCGTCCGTCGACACACGGCGTGTCTCTCCGTCCTCGACCCCCGACACAGCCTCTGGTTCCGGCGAGTTACGGGTGGCATCGGGCTTGCTGAAGTCCCCCTCATGCCGCGCACCTCGAACACCGTCGCCCCCACGTCCTATTCCGAGCTTCGCCGCCGTCCGCTGACGGCCGCCCGGGCGTCGGCGCGACAGGTCGACCGCGACGGCTACGAGGCGGCGTGCCTCCCGCTGTCGAGCGAGCTGTACGGCGCCGCGATGCGGCTCACCCGCAACCCGGACGACGCCCGCGACCTCGTGCAGGAGACGCTGCTCCGCGCGATGCAGGCGTGGTCGCGCTTCGAGGTCGGCTCCAACGTGCGCGCCTGGCTGCACCGGATCCTGACCAACAGCTTCATCAACGGCTACCGCAAGCGCCGCCGCCACCAGCGGTTCGCCACCGAGCGCCCCGGCGACGCGCGCGCTGCCGTCTACGGCACCGACGACGACCACACCGGCGACCTCGAGGACGCGATGACCGAGACCCAGCTCTCCGACGAGGTGCAGGTCGCGCTCGGCCGCCTCGGCCCGGAGTACCGCGAGGTCGTGGCGCGCGCCGACCTCGGCGGCGAGAAGTACAAGGACATCGCCGACGCGCTCGACCTGCCGATCGGCACCGTCATGTCGCGCCTCTTCCGCGCCCGCCGCCAGCTCGAGGAGGACCTCCGCGACTTCGCCGCGCGCGACTGGGGCCTCGCCCGCGCGGCCTGACCGGCGTGACCGCTACGGACTCGCCAGGCGGACGGTCTCGATCGAGCCCCGCTGCGACGGGTCGAACGACACGGTGCGATCGGTGAGCGGGACGGCGCCGTCGAGGTCGCGC
Source organism: Kofleriaceae bacterium (assembly GCA_035546475.1). Taxonomy (GTDB): domain Bacteria; phylum Myxococcota_A; class Polyangia; order Haliangiales; family Haliangiaceae; genus UBA2376. The sequence continues at coordinate 1,188 of DASZXE010000894.1, read as the reverse complement.
TCGGCGAGATCGACGGCGGTCGCGGTCGGCGCGGCGGCGAGCGGGACGAGCGGATCGATCCGCACCCGAGACGGCGCGCGGCCGAGGACGCGGAGGACGAGGCCGGCGCCGCGGTCGGCGGGCTTGAAGGCCGACACCAGGCCGTCGCCGTCGACGACCGAGAGCAGCGTGCCGGCCGCCGGCAGGTCGCCCGCGCCGGCCGGCGCCGCGCCGGTGGCGATGATCGACAGCGGCCGGTCGAACGCCTGCGCCTGGCGGTCGGCGGCCGCGTCGTCCGGCGCGCGGACGAGGCGCCACTCGATGCGGTGGACGCCGGTGTCGGTGCCGGTGCCGCCCTCGACGTCGCAGCCCTCCTGGCGGGCGTCGCGCGCGACCATCAGCTCGAGCGCGCCCGGGCTGTCCATCCGCGCGCCGGTCGACTGCCGCAGCAGCACGGCGACGTCGCCGGTGCGCGCCCAGCTCACCGCGGCCCAGTAGGTCGGCGCGTAGACCCGCGCGCCGGGGCGGACCGCGGCGCCGCCCGGCACCGACGACGACAGCGGGTCGGTCGACGCCAACGCGAGGTCGACGGTGCGGGTGGTCGCGAGCGGCGCCGCGGTCGTGATGGCGACGTCGAGCGCGTCCGCGCCGGCGGTGAGCGCCGCCTCGCGGGTGGCGTCGGCGCCGACGAACGCGACCCGCGCGCCGAGCCGGCCGGCCTCCAGGACCTGCACGGTCTCGTGGTCGGCGCCGGCCGGGTCGGCGGTGTAGGCGCAGCCGGGCATCTCGTGGCCGAGCCGCCACAGCCCGCCGTCGTCGTGGTAGTCGCGCACGATCATCGACGGGCCGGCGAGGACGCTGTGGCCGCCGAGGACGAGCGAGGTCAGCGCGAAGCGGCCGTCGACGCGCGTCCACTCGCTGCGGACCGCGGCGTTCGCGAGGACGACCCGCGCGACGGCGTCGCCGGCGGCGGGCTGGCCGGCGCCGTCGAGGAGCTCGAGGGTGACGGCCGCCGGCGGCGTCGCCGGCAGGCCGGGCACGAGGTCGATCGCCTGCCAGCCGAACGCGGGCACCTCGAGCTGCGCGCGGTAGCGGACGACGCGGTCGCCGGGGACGGGCGGCGCGATCGGCTCCATCGGCAGGTCGGCGCCGCCGGCGACCGCGTGGACGGCGGGCACCGAGCCGTCGGCGGTCGGCACGTCGAGCTCG
>DASZXE010000893.1:0-10542 GCA_035546475.1 Kofleriaceae bacterium | reverse complement strand
AGCCACCGGCGCGCGCCCAGGCTGGTGTCAGCCCCCGCGCCGCGCCCAGGCTGGTGTCAGCCACCGCCCCCGCGCCCAGGCTGGTGTCAGCCACCTGCCCGCGCCCAGGCTGGTGTCAGCCACCCGCCCCGCGCCCAGGCTGGTGTCAGCCACCCCCCCCCCGCCCCGGCTGGTGTCAGCCACCGCCCCGTGCCGAGGCCGATGTCAGCCACGCGCCCGCGCGCTCGCGGCCGTGTCGCCACCGCCGCCTCCCCGCACGGTGTCAGCCACCCCGCCCCGTGCGTCACGGCAGCGCAGCCGTGACCGCTTCGCGCTGCATGCTCAACCCTTCGGACGAGAAGAACCGCGCGAACTCTTCCTCCTTCGCCTGCGCATCGCGCCGGCCGAGCGCGATCAGCTCCGATGCCCAGTTACCGTCGAACAGGAGGTAGGACAGCAGGTCGTTCTCGCGCCGCGATTCACTGTCGGCGAGGCGGTGGAGGAGCGTCCGTGTCATGCGGCTGCGGACGATGACGCGCCCGCTGGCGACGAAGTCGTGCGCCAGCGCGCCGATGTCCTCGGAAGGCCGGATGTGGAACGCGTCGATGGGACGAACCGGTGCACCGCGCAGCTTGGCGAGCTCGCGGTTCATCACCTCGACGAACTGAGGTCCGAAGGCCGCGGTGCCGGCCGCGAGGATGTGGTTGACCCGCTGCATCCGATCCAGGTCGTACTCCGTGTGATCGAGCAGCAGCGCGTTGAGCGCCTTGCCCACGAGGAACAGGGGCCGTGGCGACGCCTCGACCCGGTCCCGCTCGACCGCCGGACTCTCGGTGTCAGCCACGTGGCGGAGCGACACGAGGAGCATCTTGTCGGCGCCCAGCCTGATCGCCGGCGACATGGGCGTGTTCTGCCGCAGGCCGCCGTCGGTGAAGAACTCGCCGCCGATCTTCACGGAAGGAAAGAGCAGCGGAATCGCGGCGGAGGCCAGCACGTGCCGCGGCCCGATGCGGGCCGTGCGATGTCGGACGAACGGATCCCGGCTCCAGCTCACCGGCACCGGGTCGGCGGCTGACACGAACACCACCGTGTGGCCCGACCCGACATGGGTGGCTGACACCGCGAGCGCGTGCAGGGCCCGACTGCGGAGGTTCCGCTCGATGCCGCGCCACGGGATGTGCTTGATCACGAAGCGCTCGAGGCCACTCGTGTCGAGCATGCCTCCGTACCGGAAGCTGCCCGGATCCGTCGGCACGTCGCGTCCGAGGATGACCTTCAGCGCCCGGAGCGCATCGCCCGCGCCCAGCCCGATCATCTCCTCGATGCGCAGCGCCCGCCAGGCCGCCACGAGCCGCTGCCCCTGCGTTGCCGGCTCGTCCGACGTGGCGGCCACGAACGCCGCGTTGATCGCGCCGACGCTGGTGCCGGTCACGATGTCGATCGGGACATGGTGCCCCAGGCGGCGCGGCAGATCCTCGCGCAGGTACTGGATGATCCCGGCCTCGTAGGCACCGCGAGAACCACCGCCGGACAGGACGAATCCGACCTTGGCTCGGGCGGGCACAGCCACGCGCCGATTGTTTCGCGACCCGCCCGAGGATGTCCACCGGCCCGTATCGAAACCAGGATGCCGGGTCGCTGGCGAGGGTGAGGCCATCTCATCGCTGGCATCGGCCGCCCGGCGCAACGATCGAGGCCTGCCTCGGTGCGCGGTGCGCGACGGTCAGACCGCTCCGTGCATCGCCGGTGACTCGTGGCACGCCCCACCGGTGATCTCGCGCGGATCTCTCGGCGGGTCCCGCTCGAGCGCGCGGTGGTGTGCGGCCTCCTGGATGTCGACGCTGTCGATCCGGTCGACGCCGCGGAGATCCGCGATCGTCCGGGCGACCTTGATGAGTCGGTCCACCGCGCGCGCGCTCATGGTCGGTCGTGCGGCCACGACCTTGGCGACCGCCAGCTCGCCACGCTCGTCGAGGCCGCACGTCTCCTTCGTCGCCGCGGGGGTCATCTCGGCGTTGGTCCTGAGGCCAAAAGCAGCCAGCCGGTGTGCCTGGCGGGCGCGCGCCTCCTCGACTCGCGCACGGACCTCCGCGGACGACTCGCCCGGACGCTGGCCGCGCAGCTCGTGAATGGCGATCGGCTGCACCGGGATCTGCAGATCGATCCGGTCGAGCAAGGGACCGCTGAGCCGACTGCGATAGCGGTCCACGAGGCTGCGGGTGCACGTGCATTCTCGCAGCCCCGAGCCGGACCAGCCACAAGGACACGGGTTGGCCGCGGCCACCAGGAGGAAGCTCGCCGGCAGCCGCACGGTGCTGTGCACGCGGCCGATCGTGACGTGCCGGTCCTCGAGGGGCTGCCGCAACGACTCGAGCGCGGATCGCTGGAACTCGGGGATCTCGTCGAGGAAGAGCACGCCATGGTGCGCGAGCGAGATCTCGCCCGGCCGGGGAACCATGCCGCCGCCGAGGAGCGCCGCGGTGCTCACCGTGTGGTGAGGGGCTCGAAACGGTCGCTCCGTGATGAGTCCATCGGCGAGCCCGAGGGCCGAGTAGACCTTGGTGACCTCGAGGCACTCCTCGTGGCTCATCGACGGCAGAACGGTCGGGATCCGCCGCGCGAGCATCGACTTGCCAATCCCTGGCGGTCCGACGAGCAGGACGTTGTGCCCACCTGCGACGGCGACCTCGATCGAGCGCCGCGCCCAGATCTGGCCGCGGACATCCGCGAGATCGAGCCCGAGGTCCCGCCCACGGCGCCGGCTGCTGCTCGCGGTCCGAGGCCAGGGAGCGGTACCCGAGAGCGCGGCCTCGACCTCGCTGATGTGGCCCACGGCATGGACGTCGAGGTCCTCGACGACGGCGGCCTCGGCCGCCGAGTCGCGCGGCAACAAGATGGCGTGCAGCCCGCGCGCCCGGGCGCTCATCGCGGCGGCGAGCGCGCCACGTACCTTGCGGACCGTACCGTCGAGACCGAGCTCGCCCATGACCATCAGGCCCTCGACCGATTCCTGCGTCACGATCCCGTCCGCGATCATCACGCCGATCGCGATGGGCAGATCGAACCCGGCCCCAGGCTTCGGCACGTCCGCGGGTGCGAGGTTCACCGTCACCTTCTTGTTCGGGAGGTCGCGGCCGATCGATTCCAGCGCCGAACGGATGCGGACGGAGCCCTCGCGCACCGACGGCGTGGGCATCCCGACGACGTGGTAGCCGGGCAGGCCAGGCGCCACGTCGACCTCGACGTCGATGGGCATGGCGTCGATGCCTCGCAGGGTCGCAGAGGTCAAGCGTGAGAGCATGGCGAGCCTGTCTGCAGCCGTCGTGCCGCCGGTAACCGCGCGACGGCTCGTCGGGAGTGTCCGGCCATCGGCCAGTTGCGTCCGGGCGCCGGACAAAGTGTCCGGCTGCCGGACGGCGGGGCTCAGTCGCGAGGTGGCGAGCGCTGGGCGGCCAGCTCCCTCGTCGGCTGGCCGGCCGCGCGACGGGGACGAGGACGGGCCGGAGCGGTTGGCGTCGGCGCGGTCGAACGCACTGCGGCTGGTGGTGCTGGCTGCGGCGCGGCTGGGCGCACCCAGCGAACCGTGGGCGGGTCGGCGCCCTCGTCGGCGACCGCGTCGTCGATGATGGTCTCGCTGCAGACCGGCGGTGCTTCCGCTGGCGCCTGATTCCACCACGGACGTTGCTCGTCGCTCGCGAGGGGGACATGGAGCTCGGGTCGAGGATTGCAGCCGGCCGGGAACGCCGCGACGAGCGCGCGCGCCTCCCGCGACGCAGGCGTCACGGCGCGAGCTGCAGCCCGGAACATCGCGCAGAAGGCTCGGTATGCGGCGCGGAAGCCATCGACCAGGGCGGTGCTCGTCGAGTGGCACAACGCGGCGATTCGCGCTCTGCGCGTCGTCGGTGGCCGCGAGAACGGATCCTGCGCCTGCAACTCCACGAGGCCGAGCACCGGGCCCTGACGCTCCACGAGGTGCTCGAACTCGATCGAGTCGATCATCGCTCGGTAGCGGCCCTGTTGCTCGGACCGCGGCAAGGCAGCCCACGCCGGCAGCGGCGTCAGCGTCACGCGGTACGGGTGCACATACGCGGACGGCGGAGGCTCGAGCCCGGCCGCGCGAAGGCTGGCTTGACGATCATGATCGACCCATGTGCCCTCGAGCGTCATCGCGTCGAGCAAGGCGGGCACGCAGGTGGCACCGGGCCAGTCCTTCGGCGACTCGATGAGGCCCTCGTCGACGCCTCGCGCGAGCACGTGGCGCAGGCGCAGGGTGATCGCTTCCTCGTCGAGGATCGGGACGGCGCGGTATCGTCCGTGCCAGAGCTTGCCCGACCAGTCGAGCAGTCGTCCGAGCCTGCGCGAGATGCTGCCGAGCACGTAGCACATGAACCTCGACATCTGCGTCTCGTCGGATGACGACAGCAGAAGCGTCGCTTCGTTCCGGGTGAAGACGAAGGCATAGAGGGCGATGCCGGCGTAGCGCGACTGCGCCTGGCTGATGACGCCGAGGATGACGTCGCGTACCTCGCGGCTGGGCCTGAGGAGGTAGCGACCCTGGATCGTCTTGACCGTGACCTCGTACATCATGTTGGTGCGCGTCCAGCGCAGCGAGTAACCCATGGGATGCGCCACAGCACAGACCATGCCGAACGCAAGTGGCCGAAGACAGCCGAGCGCGCGCGGCGAGGGCGATGATTTGTCCGAATACCGGACGCCAGGCTACTCGAGGCGCCACCGGAGCCGGCAGCTCGTGGGGCGCGCCGACGGAGGTGTCAGCCACCTCCGTCCTCCCGCGAGTGGTGTCAGCCACCGCTCCGCTACACGCGATGGCGCGCCCGACTGGTGTCAGCCACCGCCCCGCTGCAGGCGCCGCGCGCGCGAGTGGTCAGCCTGGTGTCAGCCACCGCACGGCTCGGCGCGACGCGCAGCGAGCGGTGTCAGCCACCGCCCGGCTCGGCGCGACGCGCAGCGAGCGGTGTCAGCCACCGCCCGGCTCGGCGCAACGCGCTGCGAGCGGTGTCAGCCACCGCCCGGCTCGGCGCGACGCGCAGCGAGCGGTGTCAGCCACCCACGCGGAGCGCGAGCCGTCGATGCTACGGTGGCGACGTGAACGCGGCCTTCGTCGTGGCAGACGCTGTCGCCGAGGCGCTCGCCTCGGGCGCACCGGTCGTTGCTCTCGAGTCGACCCTCATCGCGCACGGGCTTCCGTACCCATCCAACCTCGAGGTGGCGCACGAGCTCGAGGCCGAGGTCCGCGCCGGCGGTGCCGTGCCTGCCACCATCGCGGTGGTCGGCGGTCGCGTACGAGTCGGACTGGATGCCGAGACGTTGCATGCCGTGGCGCGCGGTGGGCGCGAGTTCGCCAAGGCTGGCGCGACCGACCTTCCGGTCCACATGGCGCGCGGCACCAACGCAGCGACGACGGTGGCCGCGACCGCGGCGGTGGCAGTCCAAGCCGGCATCCGCGTCTTCGCGACCGGTGGCATCGGCGGCGTGCATCGCGGCGACGCCGGCGATATCTCTCACGATCTCACGGCCCTCGCGCGCACCCCGCTCGCCGTGGTCTCCGCCGGTGCGAAGGCGATCCTCGACCTTCCCCGGACCGTCGAGGCGCTGGAGACGCTCGGCGTCCTCGTCGTCGGATACCGATGCGACGAGTTCCCCGCCTTCTACGGGCCACGCTCCGGCCTGCCGCTCGAGCACCGCATCGACGAGCTCGACGAGCTCGCACGGGTGTGCCGCGTTCGCTGGGACGACCTGGGCCAAGGCGGCGTTCTGGTCTGCAACCCGATCCCCGCCGAGCACGCGCTCCCGGACGAGGAGTTGCAGGCGGCGATCGCGAGCGCCTTGCGGGAGGCGGACGCGGGCGGCATCACCGGCAAGCGGCTGACACCGTTTCTCCTGGCGGAGCTCGCCCGGACGACCCGGGGGCGCGCGGTCGAAGCCAACCGCGCCCTGGCGCGGCACAACGCGACCGTCGCGGCTGGGCTCGCCGTGGCCCTCGCCCGACGCTGACCTCGCCGGTTGCAACGCGCGCGGGCCCGTGGCACTCCCGGGTTGGGCCTCCCATGACCTCCCGATCCTTCGCCACGGTCTCGTCCCTCCTCATCATGGTGTCAGCCACCCTTGCGGCGCGCGCGCAGCCAGGGCCTGGCCCCGCCAAGATCGTGCCGCCCCCGCCGCCGGCAGGGCTGGTCGGCCTGACCCAGGTCGGCAGCCTCGTGCCCGACCGCGGCTTCGTCGACGATCCGGTCGCGACGGACGGCACCAACCTGGCGGTCATCGTCACCGACGGCGCGGCGCTGGCGGAGGCCCGGGTGCTCGGTCCAGATGGTGTCAGCCACTCCACCGTCGACCTGGCGCCGATCATCCCGACCGTGCGGCGGATGTACCTGCTCGGCTCGCGCCTCTTCGTGGTGGCGGACGATCCCGCGGGCGGCCCGGTCACCGCCGCGCTGGTGGGGCTCGACGGCAAGGTCGTGCACCGCCACGCGCGCGCCACCGACCTCGCCCTTCGATCGATCGGTGGCAAGGACACCGTCGTGGCATACACGCACACGTCGACGGGCGCGGGCGAACAGCACCAGATCGCCCTCTTCGATCCCGTGTCAGGGAAGAAGATCGCCAAGCGCGGCGGCAAGATCGTCATCGGCTCCGATGGGCGCGACAGCAAGCTCGACCTTCGCGTCGACTACTGGCTCGACGATCACACGGTCGCCGTCGGCATGCACGGGGGCGTCTGGCGCAAGAGCGAGGACCAGCGCTCGCCTGACACCCTGGCGCAGTACGACCTGGTGCAGAACAAGTGGCTCAAGGACGAGCCGGTCCCGGACCTGCTCGCGCAGGCTCGACGCCTCGAGACGCTGACCGCGCATCCCGGCGAGCGCGTGTTCGTCAATGTTCCGTCGGACGGCAGCGACCTCGAGATCTGGCGTGATGGGGTGCCGACCCCGGTCACGCTCGATCCACCGCAGTCGACGTACGACCCGGCGTCGGCTCGCATCGCGATGCGCGGGGATCGCGTGTGGCTCTCGATGATGGTCGACCCGACCAACCCGGCGGCGGTGGCCCGCAAGAAGGCGGATCCCGAGTACCTCGATCTGTTCGAGATCGATGGGACCCGCGCCGTGCGGCGGGCGCGCATCTTCGCGCCGAAGAAGAAGCTGACCTGGGGCTGGGCGGGTGACACCCTGTGGGTGCTCGAGAAGAACGTCGGCTTCGGCCGCGGGGGCAAGGCGCTGCGCCTCTATCACCTCGACACGTGAGGTCAGGGAGCCGCGGCGTCGCTGTCGGCCGTCATGGTGGCTGACACTCCGGCGTCGATGGCGACCGGCGGCGCCGCGGCGTTCGCATCCACGGTCTCGGCGGGAGGCAAGGAGGGACGGGGGTCGACACGGTCGTCGATCGGCGGGGACGTCATCGCGGAGGTCAGCTCGTCGGCCGGGATCGGGACGAGCGTGCCGTGGACGACGCCGCTCGTCAGCGGCACGAACCGGTAACGGGCCAGCGCATGGCCGGCCAGGCGAAACGTGAAGTCATGTGGAGTTCCGTTCGCCTCGCCCTCCCACAGGACCGGCGTCGGACCCAGGGCGACGCCGTCCACCGCAGCGAGCGCGCCGCCCGGCGTGGAACGCAGGAGGAGCTGGACGGGATGCCGCTCACGGGATGGACGCACCGGGGGCCGTGCCGCGGCGGTCACATCCGGATCGAGGAAGCCGCCGGTCGTCGCGGAGCTCGGCGCGGCGACGCCGGAGACGCCGGCGTCGGCCACGCGCGCCAAGGTGTCAGCCGCATCCAGCGGCCCGGCGGCCGGCGCGCGCTTCCGGTCGCCCCGGCCGCGGCAGCCGGTGTCAGCCACCCCGAGCGCCGCGAGCAGCGCGCAGCCCGCCAGCCAGCCTGGGGCCTCGTGAAGGTGGCAACCGCGGGCAGGGCCGACCATCTCGACGAGCTATAGCAGATCTCGTCGGCGAGACCCGGCCGGGACCCGCCGCGCCCGCCACCGTCAGCGCTCGAACTGCTTGCGCTGGTCGCCGGTGAGCACCTTGCGCGCATGGATGAGCGCGAGCAGCCGCGCCTTGCGCACCTTGGCCTCTTCGCTCGTGATCTCGTCGACGAGGCGGTTGACGGTCGCCTCGTCCGCGTCGTCCGACTCCATCATGCGACGCAGCTCGCTGCTCTTCCGCTCGATCTGAGCCTCCGCGGCGTCCGTGACGTCCTGGATGCTACGGGCCATGTCCCGCAGTTGCTTCGCCTGATCCTTGTTGAGCCGGACGTCGTCGAGATCGATGTCGACGTCGATGTCGAAGTTGCCCAGGCTGTCGTCATTGGCGACCGCCGGCGGGACGGGCGGCACCGGCGGGACCGGCGGGACGGGTGGAACCGGCGGGACCGGAGGCACCGGCGGTACCGGAGGCGTCATGGCGTGCCAGTGCCGCCCCGCATGCTGGCTGGGGACATCGACGTCGAAGTCATGATCGTCGCTGTCGGCGTCGTCATTGCCGTCATCGTTGTCGTTGTCGTTGTCGTTGTCCTGATCGGCGCTGTCGTCGTCGTGGTCGTCGTCGTCATCGTTCGCGACCGGGCCGGTCCAGGGCTCGCCGTTCGGCCCGAGCACCATCGGGCGACCGTGGCCCTGCACCCCGGCCTGCCGAAGGGCGCGCTGCACCTGCCGCTGGATGTCCGGGACCTGCGCCTGCAGCTCCTCGCCGAGGCCCTGCAGCTCGCCGGACATCTCGCCGAGCGCCGCGGTGAGCTTCGTCAGGTCCTTCATGTTGCTGGCGCGCGCCTTGGCGAGCGCGCGGAGCAGGCGAGCGCGCATCTTCGGCGGGATGTCCTGGTTGCCGTCGATCTCCGCCATCGCGCGATCGAGCTCGGCGCGGATCTGATCGCGCGCCTCCTGGGGGAGCTCGACGTTGCCGTTGACCACGAACGGCTGCGGGCGCGGGTCGGGATGCGGCGCGGGAACCGGCGTCGGCTGGGCCTGGCCGGTGGTGGCGCTCGCGATCAGGGCGCCGGCGATCAGCGCCGGCGCGACGAGGAGGAGCATGCGGTGCAGGCGGCTCACTTGGGACCTCCGTGGCGGAGCAAGAATCGATACTTGTGGGCGGAACCCTCGATGCCGTCCCAGTTGGCGACGGGCGCCATCGCGCGGTCGTAGCCGGCGATCGACCTGGGGGTTCGCTGCTCGTGGAGCGGGGGCTCGGGGGACTTGGACGCGGAGCCAGGGTACGTGCCGACGGGTGGACGGACGAAGAGGCGGTCGACCGCGACCGCGCTCGCAGCAGCCGCCGCCAGCGCGAAGGTGAAGGTGGCGAACCGCCGGCGCGTGCGCTGCGCGATGCGCTGGCGCGCGGCGGCCATCATGCGGGCCGAGAAGCCGGGGCGCGGCGGCGACGCACCGCTGCTGGCGGCCAGCATCGCGGGCAGCGCAGTCAGGCGCTGGCAAGCGGCGCAAGCCTCCACGTGCGCCTCGTCGTCTGCGGACAGGGGTTCCCCCATCACCAGCGCCTCGGCAATGTCATCGCAGCGACTCATCGCGACGTCTCCATCAGCTCGCGCAGGCGGGCCAGGCCGCGGACCAGATGGGTCTTCGCGGTGGCGAGCTCGACACCCAGCATGCTCGCGACCTCTGGGACCGGGAGGTCGTGACCGTAGCGCAGGACCAGGGCGGCGCGTTGCTTCGCGGGGAGTGACTCGAGGTTGCCGAGCAGCGCCGCGATGTCGCGGCGGTCGGCCAGCTCGCGGTCGGCGCGGCCGGCGTGGGTGCCGTGCAGCGGCGCCTCGTCCTCGGCGACCGGCAGCGATCGTGCGGCCTCGTCCGGGTCGCGGCGCTCCTCGCCTCCGAAGAACCGGCCGAACACGGCGCGGCGGAGGCGGCGGCGGCGCAAGGTGCGGAGGCAGGTCGTCGTCACGATGCGGAGGAACCAGCCGGCGGCTGCGCCGGGTTCGCGCAGGTCGTCGAGGTTCTCGCAGGCGCGGGCCAAGGCCTCCTGGACGGCCTCCTCGGCCTCGGCGCGATTACCGAGCAGATCGTAGGCGATGCCGTACCCGCGGCGCGCCGGGCCGTCGGCCAGCTCCGCGAGGAGGCGACTGCGCGCGTCCGTGACGGTCACGGTCAACGTGGCTCCGCTCGCCATGGGTATGGGGCCCTGCGCGTACACTTGAGAGCATAGATACGCGACGCCGGCCAACGGTTGACACCTTGGCGTGCGCGGATGGTCGGGGTGGAGGCGCTCGCGAGGCGGAGTCGGGGGCGCGTAAGTGGCTGATGTGGCGGTGGGGGGCGCCAGAAGGGCGCCGGCGTGGATGGTGTCAGCCACCATGCGGCGGTTCGACCGCTGGTCGCGCGCCGGGCGGCCGGAGGTGTCAGCCACCCGCTGGCGGCGGCGGCCGGAGGTGTCAGCCACCCGCTGGGCGGCGGCGGCCGGAGGTGTTTAGCCAGCCGCTGGCGGCGGCGGCCGGAGGGGTCAGCCACCCGCTGGGCAGCGGCCGGAGGTGTCAGCCACCCGCTGGGCGGCGGCCGGAGGTGTCAGCCACGGCCGGCGGTGTCAGCCACCCGCTGGG
>DASZXE010000892.1:0-7600 GCA_035546475.1 Kofleriaceae bacterium | reverse complement strand
CCCGGCCGCCCGCCTCGTCGGGCCTCGACGAGCTCGACCGGCTCGCGCCCGGCGCCGTCCCCGACCTCGCCGGCCTCGGCGCCGAGCTCGCCCCGCGCGCCTTCGCCGCCCCGCACGATCACACCGAGATCGAGCTGCACGGCTACCTCCGCCTGCGCAGCGAGGCGCTCTACAACCTCGACCTCGATCGCGGCCTCGACCCGTCGGGCCACCCGCTGTTCCCGGTTCCGCTCGGCGGTGGCCAGACCCTCGACGGCGGCGACCTGCGCCTGCGCACCGACGTCGCGATCCATCCGGCGGGCGCCGGCGTCGCCATCAAGGCGCGCTTCGACGTCCTCGACGACGTCGGCTTCGGCTCGACGCCCGAGGTCGGCACCGGCCGCGCGCCGACGCCGGCCGCGTCGCCCGGCCAGCGCCCGTTCACCGCGATCGCGCTCAAGCGCGCGTGGGCGGAGGTCCTGACGCCGATCGGCATCCTCGCCGCCGGCCGCATGGGCGCCCACTGGGGGCTCGGCATCGCGGCCAACGGCGGCGACTGCGAGGACTGCGACGGCGGCGACTCCGCCGATCGCATCGCGCTCGTCACGCCGCTCGCCGGCCACTTCCTCGCGCTCGCCTACGACCTGTCGTCGAGCGGGCCGTGGCTGCCGCGCAAGGACGGCGTCCGCCCGCTCGACCTCGATCCGTCCGACGACGCGACGACGCTCACCGCCGCGTGGATGAAGGTCCACTCGCCCGCCGCACGCCTGCGCCGCGCCGCCGCCGGCCGCTCGACCTTCGAGTACGGCCTCTACGTCAGCCACCGCACGCAGGCCAGCGACGTCCCCGCCGACTACCTGCCGGTCGCCAGCCCGCGGCCGCCGGGCTCGCTCGACGGCAGCGACCTCGTCGCGCGCGGCTTCTCGGCCACCACCGCCGGCGCCTGGCTCCGCATCGGCGCGCCGCGCTGGCGCGTCGAGGCCGAGGCGGTCTACGCCCGCGCACGCATCGATCAGCCGTCGCTGGTCCCCGGCGTCGTCCTCGATCAGGACGCCAGCTCCGATCAGTTCGGCATGGCGCTCGAGAGCGACGTCCTGGTCCGCGACGGCCGCGGCCGCCTCGGCCTCGACGCCGGCGTCGCCAGCGGCGACGACGCGCCCGGCTTCGGCGCCTTCCCGCAGCCCGGCGCGCCCGCGCCGAAGCCCGGCGATCTCGACGGCCCGCAGGCGGATCCGCCGGGCGACACCACCGTCGACAACTTCCGCTTCCACCCCGACTACCACATCGATCGCATCCTGTTCCGCGAGATCATCGGCACGGTGACCGACGCGATCTACCTGCGGCCGCACGCGCGGGTCGTGCTCGCCGACCTCGGCCATGCGCGCCTCGAGCTCGGCCTCGCGGCGATCGCCTCGTGGGCGGTCGCCGTCCAGTCGACGCCCGGCAACGCGCGCACGCTCGGCCTCGAGCTCGACCCCGACCTCACCTACCGCAGCGGCGCCTTCCGCATCGCCCTCGAGCACGCGCTCTTCCTGCCGGGCGCCGCCTTCGACAACCCCGCCGCGAACCTCGCGGCCCAGCCGGCGCAACTCGTCCGCGTGCGCCTCGGGTTCTTCTACTGATGCCCCCTCCGGGGACAGGATCCAGGGTCATAACCATGCGATCCGCTTACGAAATCTGGCGCCACCGCGAAAAAACGCCCCCCACAACCCCGGGGACAGGATCCGGGGTCGTAACGACCCGATCCGCTTACGAAATCGGGCGCCACCGCGAAAGAAAGCCTTTCTTCGGTGCGCAGACATCGCTGTTGAATCTCGCGCGGTGGGGGACAGGATCCGGGGTCGCAACCATGCAATCCGCTTACGTAATCGGCCGCCACCGCGATAGAGCTTTTTTTCGCGGTGCCCGAAAATTGCTGTTGGGTTTCGTGTGGATAGGAGGGTGGATCCTGTCCCCGGGGTGCGGGGAGAACGTGACGCCCGAGGCGACGGCGACGCCGGAGCCGCCGATCGCGTGCCTGCCGGATCTCGACGGCGTGCTGACGGCCACCGAGGTGCCGGTCCTCCTCGACACGCCGCTCGACTACTACGTCGGCGCCGACGTCACCGTCGACGTCAAGGGCGAGGGCAGCGGCGACACGCTGCACTGGGACTGGTCGGAGGAGCGGCGCGACGACACGATCGAGGCGACCACCGCCGGCGCGCTCGGCACCCGCTGGTACGCCGGCATGTTCCCGGGCGGCCAGTTCGTGTCGCCGGCGGCCGGCGGCCTCGACGGGATCTACGCGAAGGACGACGAGGGCGTGTACCTGCTCGGCCTCGCCTCGCCGACCGACGCCGCGCCGACCAAGACGCTGCTGCGCTACGCGGCGCCGGTCGCGATCCTGCGGTTCCCGCTGGCGGTCGGCGCCACCTGGACCGAGACCGGCACGATCACCGGCGGGACGTTGAATGGTCTCCCATACAATGGCACCGACCGCTACGACCTCGCCGCCGACGCGCGAGGCGAGCTGCACCTGCCGTACGTCCGCTTCGTCGACGCGCTGCGCGTCCGCATCCGCGTCACCTCGACGCCGGCGATCGGCGGCGGGATGACGGTCCAGCGACAGGTCGGCTTCTGGGCCGAGTGCTTCGGCGAGATCGGCCGCGCGACCAGCCGCCCGAACGAGCCGAACGACGACTTCACCACCGCCGAGGCGCAGCGCCGCCTCGCCATCTGACGAGACCGACGACGACCCGCCGCCACTGACGACCGACGACGACCGACGACAACCGACGACGACCGACCGACGACCGACCGACGACCGACGAACGACCGACGAACGACCGACGACGACCGACGACGACCGACGACGACCGACACGACCTGCGGCCACTGACGACCGACGACGACGACCGACGACGACCTGCGGCCACCGACGACCGACGACGACGACCGACGACGACCGACGACGCGAGGAGCACGCCATGAACCTGTGGGACACCTGGAAGAAGGGCTTCACCGCCTGGGAGAGCGCGACCGCCGCCTACCTCGAGCAGGTGCTGGCGAACCCGTCGGTGCTCGGCCCCGCCGGCCTGATGCTCACTGCTGCGATGAAGACCAAGGCCGCCACCGACCGCGCGATGGCCGGCTGGTGGTCGACGATCGGCCTGCCGACCCGGCGCGATCAGGAGCGCTCGCTGCACAAGCTCAACCAGCTCGAGAGCCGCATCGCCGACCTCGAGGACCAGCTCGCGCACGCGGCCGTGCGCCGCGAGCCCTGACCGAGGGGAGCGCCATGGACGTCACACCCCACCTCGCCCTTCGCACCGCGCCGCGCGTCGTGCTCGACCAGGTCGCCGCCCGCGGCGATCAGGTCCGCTTCCGTGTCCGGAAGCCGGACGGTTCGTGGTCGGCGGTGACCTGGGCCGACTTCGCGCGCCAGCTCCGCGCGGTCGCCGCCCTGCTCGTCGAGCGCGGCGTCCAGCCCGGCGAGCGGCTCGCGGTCTACGGCGCCAACTCCGTCACGTGGGCGGCCGCCGCGCTCGGCATCCAGGCCGCCGGCGCGGTGATGGTGCCGATCTACCCGGCGTCGACGGCGGCGCAGGCCGCCTACGTGCTCGATCACGCGGAGTGCAAGGCGGCGTTCGTCACCGGCTCGACGGTGGGCCGCGCCGTCGAGGCCACCGCCTCGTTCGCGCAGCCGCCGCTGCTCCTCGGGCTCGACGACCTCGTCGACGCCGACGCGACGGCCGATGCGAGGACGCAGGTGACGACCTGGTCCGACGCGATCGTCCACGGCGCCGCGCTCGACGCCGCGCGGCCCGCCGCCGTCGACGATCGGCTGGCCTCGATCGACCTCGATCGCCCCGGCCTCATGCTGTACACGAGCGGCACCTCCGGCAACCCGAAGGGCGTGCCGCTCACCCACCGCAACGTCGGCGTCAACGGCGCCGACTGGCTGCAGTCGAACGCGCCGCTCCTCGACGAGGAAGCGCGCGACCTCCTGTGGCTGCCGATGAGCCACATCTTCGGCTGGGGCGAGCTGTGCATGGGCAACATCCTCGGCTGGGAGAGCTGGCTCGCCACGCCGGCCGAGGCGCTCGCCTTGCTGCCCGAGGTCGCGCCGCAGGTCTTCATGAGCGTGCCGGCCTACTGGGAGAAGCTGGCGCGCACGATGCTCGCCGCGCCCGGCTGCGCCGCCGGCGACCCCGACACGGACGCCGCCCGCCGCCGGACGCTGGCCGCGCTCACCGGCGGCCGCCTCCGCTTCTGCCTGTCGGGCGGCGCCGGCCTCAAGGTCGAGATCAAGCAGGCGCTCCACGACGCCGGCCTGCTCGTCATCGAGGGCTACGGCCTCACCGAGACGTCGCCGACGCTGACGCTCAACCGGCCCGACGCGTACCGCTTCGACACCGTCGGCCGGCCGTTCCCGTCGGTCGAGGTGCGGCTCGCGGACGACGGCGAGATCCTCGCGCGCGGCCCGAGCGTCTTCGCCGGCTACCACCGCGACCCCGAGGCGACCGCCGCCGCGTTCACCGACGACGGCTGGTTCGCGACCGGCGACGTCGGCCGCTGGACCGACGACGGCTTCCTGCAGATCATCGATCGCAAGAAGGACATCCTCGTCACCGCCGGCGGCAAGAACGTCCCGCCGGTCAACCTCGAGGTCCGCTTCGTCGACGATCCGGCGATCGAGCGGGTCGTCGTCTACGGCGACGGCAAGCCGTACCTGGTGGCCGCCGTCTGGCTCGCCCCGGACATCGCCGCCGCCGACCGCGAGCGGGTCGCCGCCGCGCGCATCGACGCCGTCAATGCGTCGCTCGCCCGCTACGAGACGATCAAGAAGTTCTTCGTCGCCGACGAGCCGCTGTCCGTCGAGGCCGGCACGCTGACGACGTCGCTCAAGCTGCGCCGCAAGGCGGTCTACACCCGCTACCGCGAGCGCTTCGAGGCCCTCTACGGATGAGCGCGCCCGCCGACAGGCCGGCCGGCGGCGGCGTCCTCGCGAGCCTCGTCAACCTCGCGCGCCGCGCCGCCCGCGGCCGCGCCGCCATCCCCGCCGTCGGCCAGACGCCTCACGACGTCGTCTGGACCGAGAACAAGTGGCGGCTCCTCCGCTTCCGCGCGCCCGCCACCGCGCCCGGCGCCGCGCCGCGCCTGCGCACGCCGCTGCTGCTGGTCCCCTCGCTCATCAACCGCTGGTACGTCCTCGATCTCCAGCCGGGCAAGAGCTTCGTCGAGTGGCTGGTCGCCGCCGGCCACGACGTCTTCGTCATCGACTGGGGCACGCCGACCGCCGAGGACCGTTACCTCGACTTCGACGACGTCTGCGGGCGCTACCTCGGCCGCGCGCTCGCCCGCGCCGCCGACGCCGGCCCCGACGGCGTCGCCCACGTCCTCGGCTACTGCCTGGGCGGCACCCTCGCCGCCATCCACGCCGCCGCCAACCCCGCGCGCGTCGCCACGCTGACCGCGCTCGCCGCGCCGATCGACTTCCGCCACGCCGGCACGCTCGCCGCCTGGACTCGCTCGCCGACGTTCGACGTCGACGCGCTCGTCGAGGGCTTCGGCAACGTCCCGTGGCCGCTCATGCAGGCCTCCTTCCACCTGCTCAAGCCGACCGCGAACCTGGCGAAGCTCGTCTCGCTCGCCGACCGCGCCTGGGACGACGAGTTCCTCGACGGCTTCCTCGCCACCGAGCGCTGGGGCAACGACAACGTGTCGTTCCCGGGCGAGTGCTACCGCCGCTACATCCACGACCTCTACCGGGGCAACCGCCTCGTCGACGGCACGCTGCGCCTCGCCGGCCGCCCGGCGCGCCTCGACGCGATCGACTGCCCGGTCCTCGCCGTCACGTTCGAGCACGATCACATCGTGCCCGCGGCGTGCGCGACCCCGCTCGTCGACGCCGTCGCCTCGCCTGACAAGGCCCGCCTCCACCTCGACGGCGGCCACGTCGGTGCGGTCGTCTCCCGCAAGGCCGCCCGCACCCTGTGGCCCCAGCTCTCCCGCTGGTGGGCCGACCGCGACACCGACGCCTCGCGCGGCTTCGCCGATTGACCGCGCCGCCGGGCTCGCTTCCAATGCGCCCATGAAGATGGGCAGCCGGCTGGTGGCCGCGGCGGCCGTGGCGATCACCGTCGGGCTCGTCGTCGACGCCAGCGGCGCCGGCCAGACCTTCGGCGGCGCCCGCCCGCCGCGCCTCGTCTTCGATGCGCTGCCGCCGTCGCCGATGAGCGACGGCGACCACGACCCGATCGTCGACGCCTGGCAGGCGCGCCTGCGCGACCGGCACCCGCGGATCACGCTCGCCGGCAACCGCGACGCCGCCCTCGTCGTCGTCGACGGCGGGCCCGACGAGGCCGACGAGGTCGCCGACATCCTCAGCCGGCCCGGCCAGCTCGCCTTCTTCGAGGCGGTCCACGACACCGACACCATGCGCGCCTGGTATCGCGCCGCCCGCACGGTGGAGCTCCCCGCCGGCGCCGAGGTGGTCGTCGATCAATGGACCGCCGAGGTCAGCGGCCAGGCGCTGACGGACTACTACCTGGAGGCGCCGCCCGGCGTCTTCGACGACGCGGTCCACCGCCTCGAGGCGGTCGCGCCGGTCCCCGGCGACCTCCGCCTCGTCCACGAGGAGCTCGACAGCCGGCCAGGCCCGCACCGGGCGTCCGGCCCGTACTGGCGCAGCTACCTCGTCCGCCCCGCGCCGATCCTCGACCGGTCGCACCTCGAGAGCGCCAGGGTCACGCGCGACGACAGCACGATGCGGCCCCAGGTCCTCGTCCGCTTCACGCGCCGGGGCGCCGACCGCTTCGCCGAGGCCACCGGCCACATGGTCGGCCGCAAGCTGATCATCGCGATCGACGGCGTCGTCAAGAGCGCACCGGTCGTGCAGTCGCGCATCAGCGGTGGCGTCACCGTCATCACGATGGGCGGCGCCGATCCGAGGCAGGCCGAGCACGACGCGCGCGCCCTCGTCGAGACGCTCCGCCCCGGCGCCGATCTGCCGCCCGGCATCCGCGTGCACTTCGTCGGCGCGCAGCCGGGCAAGACCGGCCTGCCGTGGCTCGCACCGCTCGCCGCCGCGCTCCTCGCCGCGCTCGCGACCTTCTTCCTCGTCGAGCGCCTCGCGTTCCTCGGCCTCCCTGCCGCGCCCCGCCCACCCACGCGCGCCGGTGCCGGTGCCGGTGCCGGTGCTGGTGCCGGCGCCGCCGACGTCGCGCTCGCCCTCGCGATCACGCTCGGCCTGCCCGCGTTGCTCGCGTGGCTGTCGCGCAGCGGCTACTTCTACCTGCCCGGCGTCAACCGCGAGGAGCTCGAGGGCGCGAGCCTCTTCGGCAGCTCGTCCTCGCTCGCCGCCACCCGCGAGCGCATGAGCGTCTTCGTCCTCGGCGTGCTGCCGGTCGTCTACGGCTTCTGGATCGTCGAGGCGGTCGCCGTGCTGATGCCTCGCTGGCGCCGCGTCCGCCGCGGCGCCGCCGGCGAGCGAGCCGGCCTCGATCGTGCCGCGCTGATCGTCGGGCTGCTGTTCGCGGTCGTGCAGGGCTTCTTCCTCGCCGAGTACCTCGACGGCCTGAACGCCCGCGAGCCGATCTTCAGCGGCGGCCGCGGCGCGATCGCGCTGGCGACCCTGACC
>DASZXE010000891.1:0-9756 GCA_035546475.1 Kofleriaceae bacterium | reverse complement strand
GTCGGCCTCGTCCTCGACGGCCGCGGCCGCCGCCCGATGCCGATGCCCACCGACCGCGCCGCCCGCGCCCGCACCGCCGCCGCCTGGTCCGCCGCCCTCGACCTCTACCCCGCGTAGCCCGCGGGCAGGCCGCCGTCGGGCCGGCGTCGGGCCGGCGTCGGGCCGGGATCAGAACGAGGAGCCGGGCTCCTTCAGGAAGGCTTCCTCCTCGGGCGTCGACGCGCGGCCGAGGAGCGCGTTGCGGTGGGGGAAGCGGCCGAAGCGCCGGATGATCGCGCGGTGGCGCTCGGCGAAGTCGAGGTTCTGCTTGGCGCCGTACGCCTGGTAGAGCGCGACGCTGGCGTCCTGATCCGCGAGCGACTCGCTGTGCATGTACGGCAGGTAGAGGAACGGCCGCGCGCCGTGCGGCGCCTCGCGATCGAGGCCGCGCGCGATCGCCTCCTTCGCCGCCGCCAGCGCCTGCGGGTCGCTGGCGAACATCGCCGGCGTGTCGCGGAACATGTTGCGCGAGAACTGATCGAGGACGATCACGTACGCGACGGCGCCGCGCACGCCGGCGCGCCACGCCTCGCGCTCGCCGGCGGCGACCTCCCGGTGCAGCGCCGCGAAGCGCGCGCGGATCTCCGCGTCGAACGCCGCATCGCGCATGAACCAGCGCCTCGTCATCGCCGGCGCGGCGTCGCCCGCCGCGTCGAGCTCGCCGAACCAGAAGCTCCAGACGTCCTCGATCGTCGCGTCGCTCATCGCCCGATGCTGCCACGGATGGCCCGCCGATCCGCGCATCGGTTGCGCGCCGCTCGCCACCCGCGCAACGGTCGCACCCGCCGCGCAGCCGGCCGGCGCCGCCCCGACGAGGGTCGCGCGGCCGCTGACGGCACCTCGCTTGCACCATCGGGGGGCATGGACGCGGCCCCCGCCACCGTACCCGTCACCCCCGTCGCGGCCGCGGCGCCTGCCACGCCCGACGCCGCCGTCAACAACGCCGAGGCGATCATCGACCTCCTGCTCACGGTCGGCCACGTCGACGGTGTGTTCCACCAGCGCGAGCGGTCGTTCGTCGCCCGCTACCTGGAGTCGGTGCTGTCGCAGGCCGAGGACCTCGCCGGTGGCGGCCCCGAGCTGCGGACGTGGATCCACGCCGCCTACCAGGCCCACTTCGACACCGTCTACCAGCGGGTCCTCGCCGAGGTCGTCCGCCTCACCTCCGAGGTCTACGCCGTCGGCGACGGCGCCTACCTCGTCACCCGCCTCAAGCTGCGCGCGCTGGCGACCTTCCGCGGCCTCGCGCCGCGCGATCAGGTGACCGCGCTCGAGCTCCTGCGCGCGTTCATGCACTCCGACGGCATCGTCAGCGAGCCGGAGGAGGTCCTCTACCAGGAGCTGCTCGCCTACTTCGTGCCGCCGACGCCGGCCGGCCCGTCGATCCACTCGTTCACCGGCCCCGCCGTCTCCGCGCCGACCGCGCTGCGGCCGATGGCGGTGCTCGCGCCGTGCTGGAACCCGCTCAAGGCGATGGCGCACCCGCTGCTCGAGCCGCTCGAGCAGAGCTTCTCGCCGCACCCGGTCGAGCTGCAGAGCCAGCTCGCGCTCGACTGGCAGCTCGTCGGCCACGCGCTCCAGCGCTGGCAGGACCTGCGCCGCCCCGGCCACGGGCTCCTCACCGGCATCACCGACATCGACCAGATCCCCGCCGGCGCCCAGTTCCTCGACGGCCACGTCCACGTGCTGCGCCCGCGCCGCCCGATCGAGCTGGTCGTGCTCGGCGACCTGCACGGCTGCTACGCGTGCCTCAAGGCGGCGCTCCTCCAGTCCGACTTCGTCAACCGCGCGTGGCTGCATCAGTGGGACCCGCACCACTACCCGGACGTCAAGCTCGTCCTCCTCGGCGATTACATCGATCGCGGCCGCTTCAGCTTCGACGGCGTGCTGCGCGCGGTGCTGCAGCTCTTCGTCGCGATGCCGGACAACGTCTTCGTGCTGCGCGGCAACCACGAGTACTTCCTCGAGCGCAACGGCCAGATCTGGAGCGGCGTCCACCCGGCCGAGGGCCTGTTCTCGATCGCGCCGTACGCGCCGCGCGAGCTGCTCGAGGCCTACCGCATGCTCTTCGAGGAGATGCCGACCTCGCTGCTCTTCGATCGCACGCTGTTCGTCCATGGCGGCATCCCGCGCGAGGACAGCCTGGCCGCCCACTACCGCGATCTGTCGTCGCTCGGCGACCCGGAGCTGCGCTTCCAGATGCTGTGGAGCGACCCGACGCAGGTCGACGAGGTCCCGATCGAGCTGCAGAAGCACAGCGCGCGGTTCAACTTCGGCCGCCGTCAGTTCCGCAGCTTCATGGAGCGGATCGGCTGCCACACGCTCATCCGCGGCCACGAGCAGATCGAGCCGGGCTTCGACATCGTCTACGACCTCGGCGACCGCCTGCTGCTCAACCTGTTCTCGGCCGGCGGCGCCGACAACCGCGACCTGCCGCCCGACTGCGCGTACCGCAAGGTGCGGCCGATGGCCTTGACCATCGTTCAGGACCAGGCCGGCCTGCGCGCGGTCCCCTGGCCCATCGAGTATCAGCCGTTCAACTACGAGACGCGGAACGGCTTCTACCGGCCGGCGCCGCTCCTGGAGCACCGCTACACGTAGTAACGTCGGGCGTCCCCGTGGATGCCCGCCCCGATTCGCCCACGATCACTCCTCCCATCGGCGCGCCGGTGGGCGCGGTGGGCCACGCCGCCGATCTGATCGATCTGCTGCTGACGGTCGGCTACATCGACGGGCGGTTCCACCACCGCGAGCTGAGCTTCCTCTACAACTACATCGACACGGTGCTGATGCTCGCCGAGGAGTCGGTGGGCGGCACCGACGAGCAGCGCGCCCACGTGCGCGCCGCCTACCAGGCGCAGTTCCGCACGCTGCACGCGCAGCTCGAGCTCGAGATCGCGCGGCTCGCCAGCGAGGTCACCGCCACCGACGACGGCAACTACCTGGCGCCGCGGCTCACGCTGCGGGCGATCCAGATCTTCCGCCGGCTGCCGGCGGCGGAGCAGCCGGGCGCGCTCGAGCTCGTCCGCGCGATGATGCACGCCGACGGCATCATCGCGGAGGCGGAGACGCGGCTCTACAACGAGCTGCTCGGCTACTTCACGCCGCCGCCGCCGCCGAGCCCGCCGGTGCCACCGCAATCACAGGCCCAGGCACAGCCCCAGGCCCAGGCCCAGGCCCAGGCCCAGGCCCAGGCGGCGCCCGCGGTCCCCGCCAGGACCTCCGGCGCCGGCGCCGCCGCGCGCCCGTCGATGACGGTGCTGGCGCCGCACTGGAACCCGCTCAAGGCCACCGGCCACGCGCTCCTCGATCCGCTCGAGCAGACCTACTCGCCGCACCCCGTCGAGCTGAAGAGCCAGCTCGACTTCGACACCCAGCTCCTCGCCTACGCGCTCGAGGCGTGGCGCCGCCAGCGCGCCGCCGGCCAGGGCCGCCTCGCCGGCATCACCGACCTCGAGCAGCTCCCGCCGGGCAGCCAGTTCCTCGACGGGCACGTCCACGTCCTCCGCCCCGCGCGGCCGATCGAGCTCGTCGTCCTCGGCGACCTCCACGGCTGCTACGCGTGCCTCAAGGCCGCGCTCCTGCAGTCGGACTTCATCAACCGCGTGTGGGCCCACCAGTGGGACCCGGCGACGTACCCCGACGTCAAGCTGGTGCTGCTCGGCGACTACGTCGACCGCGGCTACTTCAGCTTCGACGGCGTGCTGCGCGCGGTGCTGCGGCTGTTCGTGGCGATGCCGGACCACGTCTACGTGCTGCGCGGCAACCACGAGGTCTACAAGTCGCGCGAGGGCCGCGTCTTCAGCGGCGTCCACCCGGCCGAGGGCCTCTACTCGCTCGTCCGCCACGCGCCGGTCGCGATGCTCGAGGCGTACAAGGGCCTGTTCGATCAGCTCCCGACGTCGCTGCTGTTCGATCGCACGCTGTTCGTCCACGGCGGCATCCCGCGCGACGACACGCTCGCGGCGAACTGGCGCGACCTGTCGAGCCTCGATCACCCGGACATCCGCTTCCAGATGCTGTGGAGCGATCCGGCGCCGACCGACGTGGTGCCCGTCGAGCTGCAGAAGAAGTCGTCGCGCTTCAACTTCGGCCGCGAGCAGTTCCGCGCGTTCATGGAGCGGGTCGGCTGCCACACGCTCGTCCGCGGCCACGAGCAGATCGACGCCGGCTTCGAGGTCCTCTACGACCTCGGCGACCGCCGGCTGCTCAGCCTGTTCTCGGCGGGCGGCGCCGACAACCGCGACCTGCCCGAGGACTCGTCGTACCGCCGCGTCCGCCCGATGGCGCTGACGATGGTGCAGGACGCCACCGGCCTGCGCGCCATCCCGTGGCCGATCGACTACCAGCGCTTCAACTACGAGGTCCACAACGGCCTCTACCGCCCCGCGCCGCTGCTCGAGTACCGCAACACCTGAACACCTGAGATGGGCGACGCGTACACCCCCGGGCTCACCGTCACCCGGTCGACGACCGTCCGGAAGACGCGGCGGTTGCCGCTGCCCGGCTCGGTGCTCGTCGAGGCGGGCGCGCGGGTGGCGGCGACCGACGTCGTCGCGCGCGCCGCGCTGCCCGGCCGCGTGCACATCGTCAACCTGGCGACCCAGCTCGGCGTCCTGCCCGACGAGCTGGCGCCGACCCTGCGGCGGAAGGCCGGCGACGCGGTGGCGAAGGGCGACGTCGTCGCCGAGACCGCGAGCTTCTTCGGCCTGTTCCGCTCGCGGGTGACGTCGCCGACCGACGGCACGCTCGAGTCGGTGTCGGACGTCACCGGCCAGGCGGTCTTCCGCGAGCCGCCGGTGCCGGTCGAGGTCAAGGCGTACGTCGACGGCCGCATCGTCGAGGTGCTGGCCGGGGAGGGCGTCGTCGTCGAGACCACCGCGGCGCTGGTGCAGGGGATCTTCGGCCTCGCCGGCGAGGTACACGCGCCGATCGTCGTCGTCGCGCAGGCGCCCGATCAGGTGCTCGACGCCGTCGACGTGGGCGCCGCCCACCGCGGCAAGGTCGTCGTCGGCGGCGCCCGGATCACGCTCGCCGGCATGCGGCGCGCGATGGAGCTCGGCGTCGCCGCGGTGGTGTGCGGCGGCATCGCCTACCAGGACGTCCGCGAGCTGCTCGGCTACGACGTCGGCGTGGCGGTGACCGGCAACGAGGCGCTGGCGACGACGCTGGTGGTGACCGAGGGCTTCGGCGACATCGCGATGGCGACGGCGACGTTCGAGCTGTTGCGGTCGCTCGACGGGCGGACCGCCTCGGTGTGCGGCGCGACGCAGATCCGCGCGGGCGTGATCCGGCCCGAGGTCGTGGTGCCCGACGCGGGCCAGGGCGCGGCGGCCGAGCACGGCGGTGGCCTCGAGCTCGGCGCGCCGGTGCGGTGCATCCGGGCGCCGTACTTCGGGCGGATCGGCACGGTGGCGGCGCTGCCGGTCGAGCTGGTCGACATGCCGTCGGAGACGCGGGTGCGCGTGCTCGAGGTCGACCTCGGCGGCGAGCGGATCGTCGTGCCGCGCGCGAACGTGGAGGTCATCGAGCGATGAGGCGCGCGCTGGTCGTGCTCGCGCTGGTGGCGGCGGCGGTGCCCGCGCACGCGGCGGACGCGGCGGACGCGGCGCACGCGGCGGACGCGGCGGATGCGCAGCCGCTCGCCCCGGTCACCGCCGTCCACGTCGCCGCGCCGCCGAACGACGACGGCCGCCACCTCGTCGTCGACTTCGCGCGGGCCGACGGCGTGCAGCCCGACGTCGCGACGCTCGTGCTGCGCCGCCCGCACGACGGCCGCGCCCCCGCGGCTCCGGCGGTGGCGCCCGACGCCACGCTGCGTCCGGGCGCCGCGCTCGGCGACTGGACGATCGCCGCGCTGCTCGAGGGCGGCGAGACGTCGTACACCGACGCGGTGTCGGCCGGCGGCACCTACGACTACGACGTCCTCGAGCTCCGCCGCGACGACACCGGCCAGGTCGCCGCCACCTCGCCGCCGGCCTTCGCCGGCCCCGCCTCGCCGCGCGCCGCCTGGTTCCACACCGATCGGTGGCCGTACCTGCTGATGGTCGCGATCATCGCCGGGCTGTTCGCCTGGTACGTGCGCCTCGCGAAGCGGCGCCCGCAGGACATCTACATCCGCCGCATGCCGGGCGTCGACGCGATCGAGGACGCGGTCGGCCGCTCGACCGAGATGGGCCGCCCGGTCCTCTACGTCACCGGCATCGAGGACGTCCAGGACATCATGACGATCGCGTCCTTGCTCATCCTCAGCCACGTCGCCGAGCTGACCGCGACGTACGACACCGAGATCAAGGTGGCGAACTGCTACCCGATCACGATGGTCGTCGCCGAGGAGGTCGTCCGCGCCGGCTACGCCAAGGCCGGCCGCGCCGACGCCCACCGGCCCGAGAACGTGCTCTTCATCAGCGCCGAGCAGTTCGCGTTCGCCGCCGGCGTCAACGGCATCATCCTCCGCGACCGGCCGGCGACCTGCATCTACTTCGGCCGCTTCTACGGCGAGTCGCTGCTGCTCGCCGAGACCGGCATCGTCACCGGCGCGGTGCAGATCGCCGGCACCGCCGAGCTGACCCAGCTCCCGTTCTTCGTCGCCGCCTGCGACTACGCGCTCATCGGCGAGGAGCTGTACGCGACCTCGGCGTACCTGTCGCGCGAGCCGTCGTTGCTCGCCAACATCAAGGCCGCCGACGGCCTCAAGCTGCTCACGATGATCTTCATCGTCGTCGGCGCCGCGCTGGCGACGAGCGGCACCTACGACCTCGCCGGCAAGGTGTTCCGGTGAAGACCCGCCTGCCGCTCGTGCTCGGCGCGCTGTTCGGCTTCTTCGCGCTCGCCGAGTTCTACGTGCCGCACCACGCCGTCGGCGCGGTCGGCGACGAGCTGCGGGCGTGGGCGGGCATCCTGTTCGCGCTCGCCTACGTGCTCGGCGCGATCAACATCATCCAGGTCACCTGGCCCAAGGTGCGCCGCCGCGAGCCCGACTGGCAGTACAAGGTCGTGATGCTCGCCGCCGCCGGCACGATGGTGCTGGTCGGCATCCCGTGGCAGCGGCTCGGCGGCGGCTCGAGCACGCCGGTGGTCTCGGTGGCGGCGTCGGCCGACGGCGCCACCGGCGTGCAGCTCGTCGCCCCCGACGACGTGATGGTGCAGGTCGCCGGCGTGCTGCAGCCGGCGGCGCACGGCGCGCGGCCGATCGTGCGCGTCGATCCCGGCCAGGTCGAGGTCCGTCTGTCGCGCCGCGTGGCCGGCTACACCGACGAGCTCGCGTCGGTCACCGTCGCCGCCGGCCAGGTCGCGACGGTGCGTGGCGATCCGCCGCTGCGCTGGGGCAAGGACGGCCGCGTCTTCATCTGGATCTACGACCACGTCTTCGCGCCGTGCAACGCGACGATGTTCGCGCTGCTCGCCTTCTTCGTGGCGTCGGCGGCGTTCCGCGCGTTCCGCGCCCGCAACGTCGAGGCGGCGCTCTTGCTGGCGACGGCGATCCTGATGATGCTCGGCCGCGCGCCGATCGGCCGCGCGATCTCCGGGTCGCTGCCCGACGTCGCCCAGTGGCTGCTCGACGTGCCGTCCAACGGCGGCCGGCGCGCGATCATGATGGGGGCGGCGATCGGCGCGATCGCGACCGGCCTCCGCATCATCCTCGGCCTCGAGCGCTCGCACCTGGGAGGCGACTGATGGCCGCCGCCCCGCCGCACTGGACCGATCGCCTGCAGCACTTCGACCGGCGCTGGATCTTCCTCGTCATGGCGCTGGCGGTCGTCATCCCGCTGTTCTTCCCGATCGGCCTGCCGGCGTTGCCCGATCCGATGACGCGCGCCGCCTACAACGCCGTCGAGGCGCTGCCCGACGGGGCGCGGGTCTTCGTGTCGCTCGACCTCGATCCGGCGTCGACGCCGGAGATCGAGCCGTTCTACCGGGCGGTCATCCTCCACCTCAAGCGCAAGCACGCGAAGCTGGTCTTCGCGACGACGTGGTACGCGGCGCCGCCGCTCGTCGATCGGTACCTGCGCGAGACGGTCGAGACGGCGATCGCGCCGCCGGGGACCGCCGGCTACAGCGGGCTGCCCGACCGCGCGTACGAGAAGAACGTCGACTACGTCAACCTCGGCTTCCGCGAGGGCAAGGGCGCGATCATCGCGCAGTTCGGCGTCAACCTGCGCGCGGCGTTCGACGGCAAGGCCGCCGACGGCACGCCGCTCGACTCGATCCACATGATGGACGGGCTGAAGCAGCTCAAGGACTTCGATCTGATCGTGCTGGTCAGCGCGGGCTTCCCGGGCGCGAAGGAGTACGTCCAGTTCGCCGGCAGCCGCTTCAAGCTGCGGATGATCGCGGCGTGCACGGCGGTGTCGACGACGGACCTGTCGCCGTACTTCCAGACCGGCCAGCTCGTCGGCCTGGTCGGCGGCATGGCGGGCGCGGCCGGCTACGAGTACCTCGTCGGCAAGAAGGGCTCGGGCACGTCGGGCGCGGACGTCCTCAACGTCGGCAACCTCGTCGTCATCCTCGCGATCGTCTTCGGCAACGTCGTCTTCTTCCTCGGCCGCCGCGGTGCCGCGCGGCGCGGCGGAGGCGCGGCCCGATGACGTCGCTCGCCTTCATCGACGTCGTCGGCTTCTGGGTCGGCATCTTCCTGACGTTCTGCGTCCTGTCGTTCCTCTACAAGGACAACCCCTTCTACAAGCTGTCCGAGCACCTCTTCATCGGCACCTCGGTCGGCTACCTCGTCGTCCAGCAGTACCACGACAACCTGGCGCCGAAGCTCGTCGACGCGATGAGCGAGCTGCACGGCTTCGCGCTCGCGGTCCGCATGATCGCGCTCGTGATGGTGGCGCTGATGCTGACCAAGTCGGTGTCGAAGCGCTGGGCGTGGCTCGGCCGCTTCCCGCTCGCGTTCGTCGTCGCCTTCTACGCCGGCCTGCAGATCAACGCCGTCGTCGTCGCCGAGCTGGGCGATCAGATCAAGTTCTCGGCGCAGTCGGTCGACGCGACGAAGGTCGACCTCAACACCGCCGACGCCGCGACGCTGATGGCGCTGCCCGGCGCGTCGCCGCTCGTCGCCGAGAAGCTGGCCCGCGAGCGCGAGCAGCGGCCGTTCGCGTCGGTCGACGACGCGGTCAGCCGGCCGAGCCTGTCGCCGGGCGAGCGCGCCGACCTCGACCGCGCGCGCGGCCCGCTGGTCGGCCTCGACGCCAAGGCGGCCGTCGGGCCGGGCCACCGCAACTGGTTCGGCGTGCTGTCGAACCTGCTCCTGCTCGGCGGCCTCCTGTCGGCGCTCGTCTACTTCTACTTCTCGATCGCGCACACCGGCGTGGTCGGCCGCATCTCGCGGCTGGGCGTGTGGGTGCTGATGATCGGCTTCGGCGCGTCGTTCGGGCTGACCGTGCAGGGCCGCCTCGCGCTCGCGATCGGCCGCGCCTACGACGTCCTCGGCCGCACCGTGTCACCCGCCGACGCCGAGCAGATCCGCGGCCCCACCGTCGCCGTCATCTCCATCGCGATCATCGCCGGCGGCATCCTCCTCTGGGAGCGCCGGCAGCGCCGCGCCGGCGGTCCGTCGTGACGCTGCGCGCGTCGCGCTACGGGTGCGCCGGGGGCGCGGGCGCGGCGAGGTAGGAGGAGAGGGCGGGCGTGGCGATGGTGAAGGTGCGGCCCTCGAGGAGATCGCCGACGGTGATGCGGAGGTTGGGCAGGAGCATCGGGGCCTGGCGGACG
>DASZXE010000890.1:0-17305 GCA_035546475.1 Kofleriaceae bacterium | reverse complement strand
GGCGTGCCACAGGGCCGCCGCCGGCGCGACCGCCGCCGGCAGCGCGATCACCGCCAGCGCCTCCGCCGGCAGCCGCGCCGCCTGCGCGAGCCCGCGCGCGAGCAGCTCGCCGGCGCCGCTCGCCGCCCTCGACGTCGTCGCGCTCACGACCCGCCTCCCGCGCGCGGCGTGCCGACGTACAGGTTGCAGACGCCGAAGGTCAGCGGCACCACGTCGAGCACGCGCAGCCCGGCCGTCTCCATCATCGCCGCGAACTCCGCCGGCGGCGGGAACGCGGCGATCGACGACTGCAGGTAGCGGTACTCGCGCGCCCCCGACAGCAGCGCGCCGACCCGCGGCACCACCTGCCGGATGTGGAAGCGCGCGAGCGGCGCCATCACGCCGCCCTCCGGCTCGCCGAGCTCGAGGATCGCGACGCGCGCGCCCGGCCGCGCGACCCGCGCCAGCTCGCGCAGCGCGAGCGGCCGGTCCGGCACGTTGCGGATGCCGAACGCCATCGTCACGCCGTCGAACGAGCGATCGTCGTGCTCGAGCGCGCACGCGTCGCCGAGCGCGAACGACACCCGCGCGGCCAGCCCGCGCGCCGCGACCTTCGCCGCGCCGACCTCGATCATCTTCGCCGACGGATCGACGCCGACGCCCTCGGCCTGCCGGTAGCGCCGCGCGACGGCGATCGCGAGGTCGGCGGTGCCGGTGGCGAGGTCGAGCACGCGGCGCGGGCGGTCGGGCAGGGCGAGCGCGTCGGCGGTGCGCCGCCGCCACCGCCGGTCGACGCCGAACGACATCACCCGGTTCAGGAGGTCGTAGCGGCGCGCGATCCGATCGAACATCGCGCCCGAGCCGGCCGCGGGGGACGCCGGGGCCACCAGCGCGGTCACCGGTCCCTCCCGTCGGTGGCGAGCGCCACCGTGACGAGCGCCTGTCGCGCCGGACCGTCGGCGATCGGCGCCAGCGCCTCGATCGCGCGGCCGATGCGCTCGCTCGCCGCCTGGCGCGCGTCGGCGACCGCGCCGCACGCGACGATCCGCTCGGCGATCGCGCGGTGGTGCCGGTCCTCCGCATCGGCGCGGCGGCCACCGCCATCGCCATCGCCGCCATCCACATCGCCCGGCCCGTCCTCCGCCGCGATCGCCTCCGCCACCATCGCCGCCAGCCCCGGCTCCCGCTCGAGCGCGAGCAGGAGCGGATACGTCAGCTTCCCCTCGCGCAGGTCCGCGTACAGCCCCTTGCCGGTCACCGCCGCGTCGCCGGTGAAGTCGAGGCAGTCGTCGACGATCTGGAAGCCGACCCCCAGCTCGCCGCCGAACGTCGCCAGCGCCGCCGTCCGCTCACCGTCGAGCCCGCCGGCCCAGCCGCCCGCCCGCATCGCCCACCGGAACAGCGCCGCCGTCTTCCCCTCGGCGATGCGCAGGTACTCGCCGACGTTCCCGTCGAGGCGCCCGCGCCGCTCGAGCTGCAGCGACTCCGCCAGGATCATCTCCTCGATGATCGCCAGCATCTCGTCGAGCAGGGCCGGCGCCGCCGCCCGCCGCACGCGCCGTAGCGCCTCGACGAGCAGCCAGTCGCCGGCGAACACCGACGCCGCGTTGCCGTAGATCGTCCGGGCCGCCGGACAGCCGCGGCGCGCCGCCGCCACGTCGACGACGTCGTCGTGCAGCAGCGTCGCCGCGTGCACGAGCTCGACGGCGACCGCGAGCTGCCGCGCCTCCTCGCCGAACCCGCCCGCGCCGGTCTTCGCCGCCAGCGCCACGCACATCGGCCGCAGGTGCTTGCCACCGAGGTCGAGCAGGTGATGCCCCGCGCGCTGCACCGCCCGCACGCCGCGCGGCACGGTCGCCAGCTCGCGCTCGAACTCGCGCAGCTCGCCGGCGATCCAGCGGTCGAGCTCCGCCAGCCGCCCGGCCAGCTCCGGCAGGCCACGCCGGTTCGCGACGGCGGCGAGGCGTCCGCCCAGGAGGCCGTGCGCCACCGGCGCCGGCGCAACGGCCGCAGCCGCCGCAGCCGCCGCAACGGACGCAGCGGACGCAGCCGCCGCAACCGCCGCAACGGGCGCAGGCACCGCAGACGGCGCGGTGTCGCGGGCGGCAAGGGATGGTGCGATCGGGGCGGCGCTGGTCATCGCGGCTCTCCTCCAGGCTGGCGAGCATACGATGTACTCAGAGCTTTCAAAGATACATGAAACAAATTGCGAGAATTTCCGCAGTGCAGCGGACGCCGTGCGCTACCCGTTCGGAGCGCCTTCCAGCCCTGCAACGAACCGTGATTCCAGGAGTTTCCGCCGCACACGCGAGCTTCTCTGATGATCTTCCTCACGCACGGCTACCCCTCGTACCCCCGTCGACTCCCGCGCCGAATTCGGGCTTCGCGCCGACCTGGCGTATCCTCCCGTCCGTGACCCGCTCTCGTCAGGTCCGCGACCCTCGTGTCGTGGCACGATGCGGGGTCGAGTTCGAGCGCCTCGATCGCCGGGTCGTGGCCGAGAGCGAAGACCTGTCGCGGCGCGGGCTGTTCGTCCGCACCGACGAGCTGTTGCCGGTCGGCGCGATCATCGAGTGCGACCTCACGCTGCCCGACGGCGCGGTCTTCCGCGTGACGGCGCGCGTCGCCCACCTCCTGCCGCCGTCGTCGGCGCGCGCGCTCGGCCGCCACGTCGGCATGGGCCTCGAGTTCGTCGACAACGGCGACGGCAGCGTCGACTCGCTCGGCGAGTACCTGGGCGAGATCATCCACGACCTCACGCCGCCGCCGATCGTCATGCCCGGCCAGTTCGGCGCGCTCGTCGTCGAGCCGAGCGCGCCGCTTCGCCAGCGGATCGCCGCCGCGCTCGAGGAGGCCGGCTTCCTGGTCGAGGTGTGGGCGAGCGGCGCCGAGGCGCTGCGCACGATCACGAACCACGTCCCCGACGTCGTGGTCGCCGCCGTCCGCATGCCCGGCCTCGACGGGCTGGCGCTCCTGCGCACGATGGCGTCGACGCCGGCGCTGGCGTCGGTGCCGGTCGTCTTCACCGCCGACGACCCGTCCGACCTGGTGCGCCTCGAGGCGTTCCGCCTCGGCGCCTCCGACTACATCACCAAGCCGTTCCGTGACGAGGAGCTGGTCATCCGCGTCCGCCGCGTCGCGCTCGGCGCCGCGCGCAGCGGCGAGCGCGAGACCACGCTGCGCGGCAGCCTGCGCGACATCTCGCTCGCGACCCTGCTCTCGCTGCTCGAGTTCGAGCGCAAGTCGGGCATCGCGCTCGTCCACGCGCCCGGCCACCTCGCGCGCCTCTTCGTGGCGGCGGGCCGCGTCGTCAAGGTCGAGGCCGACGGCATCGGCGAGGACGCGGTGTCGGCGATGATGACCATCCTCGACTGGCACCACGGCCGCTTCGAGTTCATCGCCTGCGAGGTCGCCGGCTCGGACGAGCTCGGCATGCCGACGTCGCAGATCCTGCTCGAGCACGCGCGCCTGCGCGACGAGGCCGAGCGGATCGTCGACTGATCGCCGCCGCGAGGGGTGCGACGGCTGCGACGGCCTGCGACCGGCTCGCTCCCCGCTCGAACGTCGTCCGCGCCGCGAAACCGCGCGGGCGTCGAGGCGTCTGGGGCATCATGCGACACGAGCCTGTCGACCGGCGTGGTCCACCGACGCCGCACCTCGCGGATCTTCGCGACGAATGAAGCGCGCCCTCCTCGTGTGTACCGGGTTCCTGGTCGGCGGCCTGACGCTGGTCGGCCCCGGCGCGCCGTCGGCCGCGGAGGCCGAGCAGCGGGTCGCGCACGCCGTCCGCGTCCAGGGCTCGATCCGCGTCGACGGCCACCTCGACGACGCCGCGTGGCAGGCCGCCCCGCTGCAGGCCGACTTCTGGCAGCGCTCGCCGAAGGAGGGCCAGCCGCCCACCTACCGCACCGAGTTCCGCGTCGCCTACGACGACCGCGCGATCTACGTCGCGCTGCGCGCCTACGATCCGGATCCGGCGGCGATCCGCGCGCGCCTGCACCGCCGCGATCTCGACTCGCACGCCGACTGGATGGGCGTGATCCTCGACTCGTACCACGACCGCCGCACCGCCTTCGGCTTCGCGGTCAACGCCGCCGGGGTGCAGCGCGACGTGCTGCTCTACGACGACTCGAGCGAGGACCCCGGCTGGGACGCGGTGTGGACGAGCGCGGTCGCCATCGACGCCGAGGGCTGGACCGCCGAGCTGCGCATCCCGCTCGGCCAGCTCCGCTTCAGCGGCAAGCTGGATCAGGTCTGGGGCGTGCAGGTCATGCGGCTGGTCGGCCGGCTCGGCGAGCAGTCGCTGTGGTCGCCGTCGCCGACGACGTCGCAGGGCTACGTGTCGAACTTCGGCGACCTCGCCGGCATCGACGGCGTGCGGCCCGGCCGCCGCGTCGAGCTGTTGCCGTACGTCTCCGGCGGCATCGGCCACACGCCGCACGACGCCGGCGATCCGTTCCACGGCGCCGTCGATCCGACCGGCAACGTCGGCGTCGACGCCCGCATCGGCGTCGGCTCGGCGTTCACCATCGCGGCGACGATCAACCCCGACTTCGGCCAGGTCGAGGCCGATCCGTCGCAGGTCAACCTCACCGCCAACGAGACGTTCTTCCCCGAGAAGCGGCCGTTCTTCCTCGAGGGGACCGACATCTTCCAGTTCAGCCTCGGCACCGGCGACGGCGACGGCAGCTTCGACGCGCTGTTCTACTCGCGCCGCATCGGCGCCGCGCCGCACGAGGAGGCCGACGGCACCTACGTCGACGAGCCGGGCGGCACGACGATCTACGGCGCCGCCAAGCTGTCGGGCAAGACCGCGAGCGGCTGGGCGGTCGGCGTGCTCGAGGCGGTCACCGGCCAGGAGTCGGCGCGCATCGACGACGGCGCCGGCACCCGCACCGACGAGGTCGTCGAGCCGCTCACCAACTACGCGCTCGCCCGCGTGAAGAAGGACTTCCGCGGCGGCAAGACGACGCTCGGCGCCGCGCTCACCAGCGTCGTCCGCGCGCTCGACGGCACCGGCCTCGAGGGCGAGCTGCACGACGAGGCGATCACCGGCGGGCTCCAGCTCAGCCACCGCTTCCTCGACGACACCTGGAGCACGCAGCTCCGCTTCGCCGGGAGCTGGGTGCACGGCTCCGAGGAGGCGATCACGGCGACGCAGGAGCTGGTCCGCCACAACTACCAGCGGCCCGACAACGACCACCTCGAGCTGGATCCGACCCGCACCAGCCTGGCCGGCAGCGCGCTCATGTTCGACGTCGGCAGGAACGGCGGGAAGCACTGGCACTACGGCGTCGGCAGCGACGTCCGCACGCCCGGCTTCGAGGCCAACGACCTGGGCTTCCAGGGCGGCGCCGACTACCTCATCCAGTACGGCTTCCTCAACTACCGCGAGGACCAGCCGAGCAAGGCGTTCGCCAACTGGCGGCTCAACTTCAACCAGTACGCGGTCGCCGACTTCGACGGCAACTTCGACGGCTGGGGCGGCAACGTCAACGGCAACGTCCAGCTCACCAGCTTCTGGGGCGCGTTCCTCGGCATCTTCGGCGACGACAACATCCTCGACACCGGCGCGCTGCGCGGCGGGCCGGCGCTCGCGGTCGATCCCGGCTTCGGCATGTTCGGCGGCTTCAACAGCGACGGCCGCAAGGACGTGTCGTTCTACGCCGACGTCAACCTCGGCTACACGCCGTCGGATCACACGCACCGGATCGGCATCGACTTCGGCGCGTCGGCGCAGCTCCGATCGAACGTGGAGCTGTCGCTCGACGGCTTCACCGCCTGGCGCGAGCTCGGCACCCAGTACGTCGACGACCCGCTCGACGCGCAGCAGCAGCAGCGCTACCTGTTCGCGACGATCGCGCAGCGCGAGCTGTCGCTGACCCTGCGCGGCTCGTGGACGTTCACGCCCGACCTGAGCCTGCAGGTCTACGCGCAGCCGTTCCTGTCGGTGGGCGCCTACCGCGGCTACAAGCTGGCCGGCGACACCCACGCGGCGCGCTACGCGGACCGCTTCGTGCCGATCGCGCCGTCGCAGCTCGTGTTCGGCGACGACGTGCTGGCGATCGACGCCGACGGCGACGGCACCTCCGACTTCGTCATCGACCGGCCCGACTACGACGTGCGCGCGCTGCGCTCGACGGTGGTGCTGCGCTGGCAGTACCGGCCCGGCTCGTCGGCGTACCTGATCTGGTCGCAGGACCGCGAGTCGTCGACGTACGACCGCTCGCTCCAGCTCGGCCGCGACCTGGCCGGCATGCTGGCGGCCGACGCGCAGCAGGTGCTGATGCTGAAGGTGAATTACTGGTTCGGGGCGTAGGCGGTCGGCGGGCACGGGCGCGGGCGCGGGGTAACCTTCGGGATGGACCGCGATTCGTTCCGTGAGGCCTTGCTGACCTGCATGGAGGGCAAGGTGCACTGGGCGTGGCCGGCGTTCACCGCCGGGCGGGTGGCGCGCGAGCGGCTGCACCTGCACTTCGAGCAGGAGTACGAGACGTACGTCCGCGACTTCCCGGTGCTGCTGGGCCGCGCGTTCGTGCAGTGCCCGGTGGCGGAGGCGCGCCGCGCGCTCGCCGAGAACCTCTACGAGGAGGAGACCGGCGGCGTGGTCGCCGGCCGGCCGCACCCGGAGCTGTTCCTCGAGTACCCGCGCGGGCTCGGCATGGACCTGGCGCGGTTCGCCGCGGTGGAGCTCCTGCCGGCGGCGCGGGCGTGGCGCGCGCGGCTCGACGACTGCACGCTCCAGCGCGGCTGGGCGGCGGCGGCGGCGGTGACGACGATCTTCCTCGAGGGCACGCCGCACGAGCGCGGCGAGCTCGACCCGTCGGCGCCGCGCCGGCCGGAGCCGCCGCTCGAGCAGCACCCGCTGGTCGTCCACTACGGCCTGCCGCTGGCGTCGCTGGCGCTCACGAAGGCGCACCGCCAGGTCGAGGGCAGCCACCGCGCGGCGGCGTGGCGGATCGTCCTCGAGCACACGCCGGCCGCGGCGCGCGCCGGGGTCGTCGACGCGATGCACGCGGTGCGAGCCGGCTGGCTGGCGTACCGCGACGAGGTCGCGGCGGCGTGCGGGCTCGCGCGCGAGCAGGTCCGCGGCGCGGCTTGACCGCGGTCGGCGGCGCGGCCGAGCATGGGCGGATGACCGACGACGGACGGCTCGGGCGACGCGATCTGTTCCGGCTGGGCGCGGGCGCCGGCGCGGCCGCCGTGGCGGGAGCGGCGCTGGCCGGCTGTCACGAGCGCGCGCCCGACTGGGCGAGCGGCGCGGGTCACGAGGCGCCGCCGTCTGCCGGCGCGCCGGCCACGCACGCGGTCGCCGCGCTGCCGCACGCGGAGCTCGAGGAGGCCGCGATCGCCGAGTTGCAAGCGCGGATGCGCTCGGGGGCCGAGAGCGCGCGCTCGCTGGTCGAGAAGTACCGGGCGCGGATCGACGCCGTCGATCGCCGCGGCCCGGAGCTGCGCGCGGTGCTCGAGCTCGATCCCGACGCCGACGCGCTCGCCGCCGCGCGCGACGGCGAGCGCCAGGCCGGCAAGCTGCGCGGCCCGCTGCACGGCATCCCGATCCTGGTGAAGGACAACATCGACACCGGCGACCGGATGACGACGACCGCCGGGTCGCTCGCGCTCGCCGGCTCGCACGCGCCGAAGGACGCGCCGCTGGTCGCACGCCTGCGCGAGGCGGGGGCGATCCTCCTCGGCAAGGCGAACCTGTCGGAGTGGGCGAACTTCCGCGGCAACGGCTCGTCGTCGGGCTGGAGCGCGCGCGGCGGCCAGTGCCGCAACCCGTACGTCCTCGATCGATCGCCGTCGGGATCGAGCAGCGGGTCGGCGGCGGCGACCGCGGCGAGCCTGTGCGCGGCGGCGATCGGCACCGAGACCGACGGGTCGATCACGTCGCCGGCGAGCTGCTGCGGGCTCGTCGGGCTGAAGCCGACCGTCGGCCTGGTCAGCCGGTCGGGCATCGTGCCGATCGCGGCCAGCCAGGACACCGCCGGGCCGATGGCGCGCACGGTGGCCGACGCGGCGGCGCTCCTGACCGTCCTCGCCGGCGCCGATCCGGACGATCCGGCGACGACGGCGGCGCACCCCGCGCGCCCGCCGGCGCCGGTCGACTACACGAAGGCGCTCGATCCGCAGGCCCTGAAGGGCGCGCGCCTCGGCGTGCCGCGCGCCGGCTTCTTCGGGGTGAACCGCAACGTCGATGCGCTCATGAAGGTGGCGCTCGACCAGCTCGCCGCGCTGGGCGCGGTCCTCGTCGATCCGGCCGAGCTGGTGGTGCCGCCGGAGCTGGCCGACGCCGAGCTGACGGTGCTCGCCGCCGAGCTGCAGACGTACCTCGATCGCTACCTGGCGACCCGCGCCGGCGACGCGAAGGTGCGCACGCTCGCCGACGTCATCGCCTTCAACCAGCAGCACGCCAGGGAGGAGCTGGGGCTGTTCGGCCAGGAGCTGTTCGAGAAGGCGGCGGCGAGCGGCGGCATCACGTCGCCGGCGTACGCGCAGGCGCGCGCGACCTGCCTGCGCATCGCGAAGGACGAGCTCCTCGACAAGGTGATGTCGGACCACGGCCTCGACGCGTTCGTGACCGCCACCGGCGCGCCGGCGTGGCTCATCGATCCGGTCGACGGCGACTCGGTGTTCGGCCCGAGCTCGACGACGTTGCCCGCGGTCGCCGGCTATCCGCACGTCACCGTGCCGGCCGGCGCGTACCGCGGGCTGCCGATCGGGCTCTCCTTCTTCGGCCCGGCCTTCTCGGAGGCGCGGCTCCTCGGCTATGCGTTCGCCTACGAGCAGGCGACCCGCGCGCGCCGGCCGCCGCGCTTCCTGCCGACCGCGCCGCTCGCCTGAACGCGGCGGCGGTCGGCGGCGGTCGGCGGCCGTCGGCGGCGGTCGGGCAGGTTCAGGGCGGCGCGGGGAGCCGCGTGAAGTCGATCGTGCCCTGCCAGATGTCGGACGGATCGAGGATGGCGAACAGCCACGCGCGGTCGTCGCCGAGGTCGCTCGAGTACCAGGTGACCAGGCCGTGGTCGGCGTCGACGTCGGCGTAGCCGGCGTACGCGGTGTCGCCCGCCGACGGGAACGAGCCGAGGTCGGTGATCGTGAGCGGCCCGCCGTCGAGGTTCCCGCCCAGCTCGAACAGGTTCGTGCGCTTGCGATCGAAGTCGGGCAGGTGCTTGCGGGCGACGACGAACAGCCGGCCGTCGTGCCAGAAGGCGACCGGGCCGTCGAGGCGCTCGCCGTCGAGCGTCTGCGGGCAGTCGAAGCGGTCGTACGGCGGCTCGGCCCAGCAGACCTGCGTGCGCAGGCGGCCGGCGTTGCCGAGCAGCTCGTCGTCGGTGCCGTCCATGCGGACGAGCGCGAGCAGGCGGCCGGACGGCATGAAGACGAGCTCGGTCTCGAGCGGCGTGTCGGCCGAGACGTCGTAGACGGTCGGGCCCATCAGCCAGTGGACGCCGTCGTCCGACGAGAACAGCTTCACCTGCAGGTCGCCGTCCTGGTAGGCGGCGCTGTAGTAGCGGCCGCCGTGCTCGACGACGCGCCAGAAGCTCCAGCCGACCGGGCCGAGCGGAGTGAGCGGGCCCCAGGTGGCGCCGCCGTCGGGCGAGGTGATGCCGACGGAGATCGAGTCGACGTCGCTGTCGCGGGTCGACATGTGCGGCAGGCGGGTGATCGCCTTGATCGTCAGCTTGCCGTCGACGACGAAGAGCGACGGGTCGCGCAGGTCGCGGCCGTCGGCGCCCGGCAGGTCGGCGCTGCCCGGCGGCTGCGGCGCGAGGATGCGGGCGAGCCGGGTGAAGGTCTTGCCGCCGTCGTCGCTGCGGTAGACGAGCAGCGAGCTGTTGGGCCCGAGGATCTGGCTCTGCGCCGTGCGGTGGACGAGGTAGATCGCGTCGCCGACGCGGAGGAGGTCGGTGTTCTCGTTGTGCGGGCAGATCGCGGTCGTGCAGTCCTGCTCGTCGGTGCCGACGCCCTGCACCAGTACGCGGGTGTCGCCGAGCCAGGTGCCGCCGGCGTCGTCGCCGCCGCACGCCGCCAGGGTCAGGATCGCGAGGGCGAGCGCGCGCCGCATGGCGCGACGCTATCACGCGGCTCAGGGGACGAGGCTGCCGGGCGGGGGCCCGCAATCGGCGAGGCGCAGCGTCGGCCTGACGTGCAGCGTCACCGGCTGCGCGGGGCCCGGCAGGACCTCGAGCGCGAGCGTCGACGGGTTGTTGCACGCTCGCACGTCGATGGCCGTCCTCCGGCTGCGGTGGTCGAGGGTCACGTGGGCGCCGCCGGAATCGAGGAGCGTGATCGAACCCTCACCGTCGAGGTAGACCTCGAGCTCGGCCTGCCATCCGAGCGGCACGACCGAGTAGCCCATCAGCGGCACGACCCGCGCGACGTCGCCTGGCGTGACCTGCAGGTCGAAGCGTGCACCGACCTGGTCCACCGAGTAATAGCCGGGGATCGAGGATCGCGGCAGCACCGCGACGGTCTGCGCGTGCTCGGCGACCGCCGGCAGCGGCGCCGGCGAGATGATCGGGTCGTGACCCAGCTCGTCGGCGGTCATGCCCAGGGCGGCCGGATCCGGGGGCACGGCGACCATCAGCGCCTGCGGGCGCGGGCGCAGGTAGAGGCCGACGCCCATCGACACGACGCCGGCGCCGGCGAGCATCAGCCAGTGGCGGCGGCGCACGCGCAGCAGCAGCGACCGCACGACCGCGAGGCCGGCACGCAGCTCGCGCCACGCGCCGCGCAGCGTGAAGAGCTCGCTGCCGGCGGCGGGGTCCTCGACCTCGAGCAGCGCGCGCTCGCGCCGGAGCGTGCGGACCACCAGGCCGATGGCGAGCGACGCCACGCCGACGCCCGCGATCGCCCACGCGCCCGGCAGGTCGGCGACGAACGCCGCGATGCCGCCGCCGGTCACCAGCGCGCCGAGCGGCAGCGCCACCGACGCGACCGCCGGCCGCCGCATCGCCTTGCGGGTCAGCGCGATCGCCGCGATCACGCCGAGGCCGCCGAGCGCCGCCAGCAGGCGGGGATGGAGGACGAGGCTGTCCTCGAACGGCGACGTCGGCCAGCCGCCGACGCGCACCTGCCACCAGAACCAGACGACGGTCGAGGGCACGAGCACGCCGGCGGCGACCAGCGGCCACGCCGCCGACCGCACCTCCAGATCGTGGCCCATCGCCCGCGCGATCGCGTCGGGGTGCTCGTGATCGAGGCGCTCGACGTCGTGATCGACGTCGGTCGACGGCAGGACGTAGCGCGACATCGCGACCGCGAACCGGTGCTCGACGCGCGCGCGGCTGACCGCCCACGCGAGCAGCGGCAGCACCCAGCCCGCGAAGAGCACGGTCGCGATCGCCGCCGGCTGGATGCCGGGCAGCCGGTGCGCGATCGCGCGCGCCAGCGGCGGTGACCAGGTCGCCGCGAGCAGCGCGACGCCCAGCAGCGCCGCGGTCATGCTCGCCGCGACGCGCGACTGGCGCGCGACCACGACGCGGCGCACCGCGTGCGGCATGGTGACCAGCTCGTCTCGACGCCGCCTGAGCAGCTCCTGCCGCTTCGCCGCCGACCCCTCGCTTCGATCCCGGTAGATCTCCGCCATGGAAGCATCCTGACCCGGCGACCCGCGCCGCGCCACCGGAACGTCCTGGCAGCGGTGCTTATTCGGCGCCGCTCGCCGCGTCTCGGCCCCGACAGGCGATCACAGGTCGCCCTCGATCTCGACCTTCAGCGAGCCATTGCAGTTCGCGCTCTGCGAGCTGGAGAGCTCGCGACGCGCCGCGAGGAAGACGGTGTAGCTGTCGCCGGCGGTGACCGCGAGCGTGGTCTCGGTCGTCCACGGGATCTGGTAGTTCGAGCCGACCGAGCCGGCGGGCACGTTGAGCGCGACGAGCTGCGACCAGTCGTTGCCGTCGAAGACGGTGTCGAGCGCCGTGCCGATGCCGACGTTGACCTGGTTGAGCGCGGTGCCGCCGGCGTCCTCGGTGGACTGGGTGCCATCACAGGCGGCGAGCGTCGAGACCAGCGAGACGAGCAGGGCAGCGGCGATTCTCATGCGGCCAACCGCGTCGCTCTGGGGCCGAGTCCGCAGCGCCGCGCGAAGGATGCACCGGGCACGTCGCCGAGCGCAGGCGCGGGGTCACCGGAGGCGCGCGGCGAGCGTCAGCCCGAACCGGCCTGGCGCGAGTGTAGGTGCGACGGAGACACCGTGGAGGCCGAGCGGGAGGCGGGTGTCCGACGGGATCGGCGCCAGCGCCGCCGCCAGCGCGCCGAGCGCGATGCCGCCGCCGAACGCGGCGAGGTCGCGTCCGTCGAGGTGTGGCTCGGGCGCGAGCAGGTAGCCGACGCCGATGCCGGCGCCGGTGCCGACCGCGGCGCCGACGATGACGTCGGTCGGGAAGTGCTGGCCCGCGCGGATGCGCATCATGCCGGTGGCGGCGCCGAGCGCGCCGGCGGCCGCCCACAGCCCGGGCCGCACGCCGTCGTCGCGATCGTAGAGGAGCGCGGCGCTGGTCAGCGCGGCGAAGGCCAGGCTGGTGTGGCCGGAGAAGAAGGAGTGGTCGTTGCCGCGGGCCCGCGTCGCGAAGGCGACCACGCCGGGGTCGCGGTTGTACGTGTACGGCCGGTCGCGCCGCACGGCGTACTTCGCGACGAGCGAAGCGAGCGCGGTGACGCCGACCGCGCCGGCGAGCGCGCCGCCGCGGCGCAGCGTGTCGTCCTCGACGCCGCGGCCGAGCTCGAGCGCGACCGGCAGCGCGAGCGACGTCACGAACAGCGCGTCGCTGGTGGCGCCGGCGGTGGCGGAGAAGCGCGTCACCGCGAGGCAGTCGAGCGCGTTGACCGGGCAGGGCGGCCCGTCGGCCCGCGCGGCCCCCGGCGCGAGGCCCGCGAGCGCGACGGTGACGGCGGTGGCGATGGTGACGGCGGCGGCGGACCGGGTCGTGCGGGCGGGCGTCACGCTCAGCCCTTCACGTTGATCTGCTCGGCCAGGTGGATGAACGTCTCGATCACCATCGACATCTGCAGCGCCGCCTCGCGCTGGGCCGGCGTGTCGCGCGCCTCCTCGCCGGTGCCGACGCCGGCCTGGATGCGCCGGAGGTCGGTCAGCATCTGGTCGTAGTACTCGTCGAGCAGCGCGATCTTGGCGTCGACCGAGGAGGTGTCCTCCTGCAGCGTCTCGCCGATCTTGAAGACCGTCGCGCCGGCGAGCGCGACCAGCGCGGTCACGCCGACCGACTGGCTCTCGCGCTCGCCGTCGAGCGTGATCACCTCGCCGATCGCGCCGGCGAGCCCTGCGGTGCCGAAGCCGAACGCGCCGGTCGCCAGGCCGCGCCGGCGCGCGCGCACCTTGTTGCGGCGCTGCTTCAAGAGCCTCGACTGGAGCTGGTACATCTCCAGCGCCTGCGCGAGGTGGGCGCTCACGTCCGGCGGCGGCTGGCCGGGCAGCGGCAAGAGGTTGACGGCCGCCAGCGTCGAGCCGCGTGACGCCGCGAGCGTGCCGCGGTCGGCGATCGTGTACTCCGAGCCGCAGCCGGCGAGCATCGACGTCGCGGCGGCGAGCGCGATCAGGCGAGTGGTGCGCATCCGAGCCTCCCTTCGATGGCCCTCGCGCCCGGTGCAATGGCCGGTCCGGGCGACGGCTCGTGCCGGTACGCCGACTTGCGCCTGCGGCGGGTGATGGAAGTCGGACGGCGTGGCCGAGACCCGACACCCGCGCAGCGCGTCGGGCACCGGGGCGGCTCGGCTGCTAGCCTCTCCGTATGGGTCCGTCGATCATGGTGGTTCGTCCGGCGCGGCGCTGGCACATGCTCGCCGCGGGGGTGCTGGCCGGCGTGGCGATCCTCGGCGCGAGCCTGGCGCCGCGCGCGCATCACGCTGCCTCGCGCGCGCCGCTGTGGGTGGCGATCGCGATCGAGGAGGCGCCGTGCCCGGCCCCGATCGCCGCCCCGCGCCCGGCCCCGGCGCCACCGGTGGCGGCCGCGACCGACGACTGCGGACCGGCGCTCGCCGCCTGGTACGAGACGCGGCGCGCGGCGCGGGCCGCCGGCACCGACGAGGCCGATCCGAGCGTCCGCGCCGAGCGCGAGCGAGCGATCGACGCCTGCCTGACCCGCTGATCACGCGGGCGTTCACCGGCGGCGGCGGACGCGATAGCATGCGCGGATGCGGGGCTTCGCTGTGCTTCTCTTGC
The DNA here is from genome assembly GCA_035546475.1 of Kofleriaceae bacterium. Classification (GTDB taxonomy): domain Bacteria; phylum Myxococcota_A; class Polyangia; order Haliangiales; family Haliangiaceae; genus UBA2376. Next base: position 3,147 of record DASZXE010000890.1, on the reverse strand, counting down.
TCGCGGCCGCCGGCGCCGGCTGTGGCGACAACCTCGAGGCCGCCGAGGACGCGGGGGTCGACGCGACGCCGCCGTTCTCGACGGCGGAGTTCGGCGCGGCGATGCCGCAGGTCGCCGGCGCGAACCGCGGCACGCTGGCGACGCCGAAGGTCGTGCCGATCACCTACGACGGCGATCCGCTGCGCGCCGACGTCGAGGCCTTCTTCCCCGACCTCGCCGCGTCGACGGCGTGGGCGGCACAGACCGCCGAGTACGGCGTCGGTCCGCTGACCGTCGGCACCGCGCGCCACCTGGCCGGCCCGGCGCCCGCGCACATCACCGACTCGCAGATCGTCGGCATCCTGCGGGCGAACCTGACCGGCGCGAACCCCGCGTGGGGCGCCCCCGACCCGAACACCGTCTACGACTTCGTCTTCCCGGCCGGCACGATCGTCGACGATGGCGACGGCTACCTCTGCTGCGAGGATTACGACGGCTACCACTGGGACGATCAGGTCGGCGGCGTCGACGTCGCCTACGCGCTCCAGTGCGAGTGCCACGGGTTCGACGGCCCCGACATCGACGACCTCCAGCAGCTCACGGTCGTCGCGTCGCACGAGATCGTCGAGGCGGTCACCGATCCGCGCGGCGCCGGCTTCGCGCAGGTCGACCCGGCGCACTCGATCTGGGACTTCGTCTACGGCGGCGAGACCGCGGACATGTGCGTCGGCGCCGACACGACGTACTGGGTCGATCCGGCCGACATGCACTACGCCATCCAGCGAACGTGGTCGAACGCGATCGCGCGCGCGGGCCACGATCCGTGCGTCGGCGAGGCGCAGGCGACCTACTACCAGACCATCCCCGACCAGCCGGACCAGGTCACGCTCGACGACGGCGCCGGCGATCGCGAGTCGACGCACGGCGTGAAGCTCGCGATGGGGGCGAGCGGCACGCTCACGCTGCACGTCTACGCCGACCAGCCCGACGCCGGGCCGTTCAACGTCGCCGTCGACGATCTCAACCACTGGTTCACCGGCGGCCGCAGCTACCTGACGATCACGTCGCCGACCGGCGAGTTCCACGTCGGCGACCTCATCACCGTGCCGGTCACGGTCACCGGCCGCGATCCGGCGGTCGGCGCCGAGGGCTTCGTCGTCACCACGACGCCGCCGACCGGGCCGTCGACGTACTACTACGGCGTCGTCGGCCAGTAGCGCAGGTGGCGAGCGCGCACGTCCTCGATCGGCCGGTGTGGACGGCGCTGGCCACGCGGCAGGCGGCGTGGGCGGTCGGCGGCGAGCGGGCGCGCCGCTTCGTCCCCGACGTCGGTCCGCTGGCGGGCGCGCGCGACGACGAGCCAGAGAGCCTCGCCGCGCTGGCGGCGCTGGTGGCGGACACCGGCGACCTGCTGCTCTTGCAGGCGGAGCCGATCGCGATCCCGCCGGGCGTGATCGCGGCGACGACCGCGGCCGGCGTGCAACTGGTGGCGGGCGAGCTCGTCGACGTCGAGCCGGAGCCGCGGATCGAGCTGCTCACCGAGGCCGACGCGCCGGCGATGCTGGCGCTGGCGACGCTGACGCGGCCGGGGCCGTTCGGGCCGCGCACGGCGAGCCTCGGCACGTTCTGGGGCGTGCGCGACGGCGGCGCGCTGGTCGCGATGGCGGGCGAGCGCCTGCGGCAGCCGGGCTACACCGAGGTGAGCGGCGTCTGCACGCACCCGGACGCGCGCGGGCGCGGGCTGGCGCGCGCGCTGTCGGCGCGGGTCGCGCGGCGCATCCGCGACCGCCGCGAGACGCCGTACCTGCACGCGTACGCGACGAACACCGCGGCGATCGAGCTGTACGAGTCGCTCGGGTTCCGGCTGCGCTGCGAGGTGCACGTCGCGCGCTTGACGCGCGCCTGACCGTGCCCGCGCGCGCAGGGTGGCGCGCGGCGCGGGCGCGGCGGCGCAGGAGATGGAGCAAGCGGTGTGCCGTGGCGCGTTCGGTGGCCGAGCCAGCCACGGGCACGCTGCTTGCCTGACCCTCCTCCATGAAGCCGCACGAGACCTGGGATGTCCTTCCTCACGGCGAGCTGGAGCGGGTCGCCGACAACCTCTACACCGTCGTCGGCAAGCTGCCGATGCCGCTCGGCGAGACGCCGCGCCGCATGACGATCGTGAAGCTGCGCGGAGGCCGCCTCGCCATCTACAGTGCGATCGCGCTCGACGAGCCGCGGATGAACGCGCTCCTCCGCCTCGGTCGTCCGACCTTCCTCATCGTGCCGAGCGCGATCCACCGGATCGACGCGCACCCGTGGAAGGAGCGGTTCCCGGATCTCGTCGTGGTCGCGCCGCGCGGCGCGCTCGACAAGATCCGCGAGGTCGTGGCGGTCGACGCGACGGCCTGCGACCTCGACGATCCGCGCGTGCGCCTGGAGATGGTCGCCGGCACCGACGACCGCGAGCTGGCGATGCTGGTCGATCGCACGCTCGTCGTGAACGACCTCATCTTCAACCTGCCGCGCGTCAAGGGCCTGGCCGGGCTCGGGCTCAGGCTGCTCGGCTTCGGGCCCGGCCATCCGGCGATGCCGAAGCTCGTGCAGCGCCGGCTGGTCACCGACCGCGGGCGGATGCGCGGGCAGCTCCGGGCGTGGGCGGCGATGGGGCTCGAGCGCATCCTGCCGGCGCACGGCGGCGCGATCGACAACCCGCGCGAGACGCTCCTCAAGCTCGCGGGCGCGTAGGGCGCCCGGTCGTCACCGGTTGTCGCGCGGGTTGCACGGGGGCGTCGCGCGGGGCGTCGCTCAGGTCGTCGTCGACCCGGAGCGGCCGCGCACGAAGTGCAGCACGACGAAGATCGCCGCGGCGAGCAGCAGGATGTGCACGCCGAAGGTCGCGACGTGCCACACGACCTTGAGGGCGATCCAGGCGATGAGGAGGACGATTCCGAGGGCGATCAGCATGTCGTGATCCGATGCAACCCGCGAGCCCAACCGCGCGGCTACGGTGGGTCGCCGAGCTCGACGAGCTCGAGGATCGCGCGGGCGACGGCCTGCTCGCCCGCGCGGAGGCGGCGGCAGGTCGCCTGCCAGGCCGCGTCACCCGACGGCGGCGGCGTGGCGTCGATGCGGGCCAGGGCCTCGCGCGCGGCGGCCGCGACCGCTCGACGCGCTGCGCGACGGCCC
>DASZXE010000889.1:0-4229 GCA_035546475.1 Kofleriaceae bacterium | reverse complement strand
CCCCCGGCCGACCGCGCGACGGTCCCTTCGATTTCTGCTTCCCTGGCGTTCGGTTCATCGCTCGCCTTCCAGTGACCCGGACCACGACCGCTTCGGTCCGGCGTCGATCGATCGAACTAGGGCCCGTGCCGATCCACGGGCCGCAACGGATCGGAGAGGGTCACGGCTTCCTTCGTCGTGCGCGTGCGCGTCGTGCGCGTCGTGCAGGCGCCCGCGCGCACCGCGCCGGCGGACCGCGCCGTCGAGGCACGTGGCCTCCGGCTCCGGCCCTGCCGGCCTGGTGTGAGGGGGCTGCAAGCGATCGACATCGTCGAGCTCTGCTGCAAAGTGAACCACAGCTCCGCGGCGGGCCGCGAGCCTGCTACGGCTGCTCCACCTTGATCTCCGTCCCCGACGCGAACGGGCCGCGCACTTCCTGCACCCCGCCACCCGGCCAGCGCACCCGCACGAGGTCGGCGTGGTCGGCGTCGCCGAGGCCGAAGTAGAGCGGCAGCACGCTCTGCGCGAGGTAGCCGGACTTGCCGTCGTTGGCCTGGAGCTGCGACCGGCCGCCGGCGACGACGGTCACCGTGGCGCCGAGGCCGCCGCGGTTGGCCTTCTTGCCGACCAGGCGGACGCTGACGTGGTGCGCGGGGGCGCGCTGCGCGAGATCGCTGACGAACACCTGCGGCACGTCGTCGAAGTCGTTGGTGACGATGTCGAGGTCGCCGTCGCCGTCGAGGTCGAGGATGACCGCCGAGCGGCTGCCGCGCGCCGCCCACACGGTGAACTGGCCGCGGCGCGCCGCCGGGCGCGGCCGGACCGCCTCTTGCTCCGCCTCGTCGCCGGCGGCCGGCGCGATCGCCCCGGCGCACAGCGCGGCGCCGGCGTCGGCGCCGTCGCAGTCGAGCGTGAACCACGGGCGATCGATGCGCTTGCGCGGCTCGATGCCGAGCACGTACGCGGCGTCGGCGAAGCGGCGGCCGCGCTGGTTCAGGAGCACGTCGTTGCCGCGGTAGCGGAACGGGAAGTTCATGCCCGCGGCGACGAAGAGGTCCGGCCAGCCGTCGGCGTTGAGGTCGCCGGCGCTCGGGCCCCACGGCCAGCCGGTCTCGACGTTCGCCTCGTCGGAGCGCTCGTCGAAGGCGCGGCCGCCGGCGCCGCGGGCCGTGAACAGCGCGTTGCCGAGCACGTGGTTGCCGTCGGTGGCGAGGAAGCGCAGCGGGAACATCTGCCCCGGGTCGTGCTTCTTCTTCTCGTCGTCGGGCAACAGCTCGGTCGCCATGTCGGTGTGCATGTCGGTGACGTAGAGATCGAGGTGGCCGTCGCCGTTCCAGTCCAACACCTTGGTGCCCATCGCGCCCCAGGGCGTCGCCGGGAAGACCTTGCGGCTGACCTTCTCGAAGTGGCCGTCGCCCTTGTTGCGCCACAGCTCGTCGTGGCCCTGCATCGACAGGACGTACAGATCGGTGTGGCCGTCCTCGTCGTAGTCGAACGGCGTGGCCTCGCCGCTCCACGCCGAGTGGACCAGGCCGGTCGCCGCCGACGCGTCCTCGAAGTGGCCGCCGCCGAGGTTGTGGAAGAGCTGCGACTGCTCGAAGCGCTCCGGGTGCAGGTGGCCGGCGAACGCGTCCTTCGGCGCCGCCCACACGCCGTCGGCGCGCTTCTGCTCGGTCGTGTACTTGCCGACGTTGGCGACGAACAGATCGACGAGCCCGTCGTCGTCGTAGTCGAAGAAGACGGCGCCGCTGCCGTGGCCCTTGTTGCCGCCGATGCCGGACTGCGCGGTGACGTCGGTGAAGCGGCCGTGGCCGTCGTTGAGGAAGAGCAGGTTGCCGGCGCGCACCGAGGTGACCAGCAGGTCGGCGTCGCCGTCGTTGTCGACGTCGGCGAAGGCCGCGCCGACCGTCGTGCGATCGCCGATCGCGACGCCGGCCTGCGCGGTGATGTCCTCGAAGCGGTCGTCGCCGAGGTTGCGGTAGAGCGCGCTCGGGCCGACCTGGTTGACGAAGTAGAGGTCGGGGCGGCCGTCGCCGTCGACGTCGGCGGCGGCGAGCGCGGTGCCGTGGTCGTAGTGGGCCGCGCGGTACCAGCGGCCGATGTCGCTCGCCGACACGTGGCGGAAGGTGATGCCGCTGGCGCCGACGCGATCGCTATAGGTGAAGTCGTGGGGCACGCCGATCGAGTCGGCGGTGGCGCGCTGGGCCTCCTCGCGGCGCGACAGCCACGACGGCGTCTCGAGGTCGGGCGGCACGAACAGGTCGCCGCCGGTCGGCGCGTGACGCGGGTCGGGCTCGGCGACGACCTTGGCGAGCGCCGCCTTCAGGTCCTGCTTGCCGTCGGCGGCCAGCGCGTCCCAGGTGCCGCGCACGCGGCCCATCTTGTCGACGAGGACGAAGTTCTGGCTGTGCATGATCGGCATGCGCGGGTCGTCCTGCTCGGCGACCGGCAGCTTGAAGCCGCCGGTGACGAGGCCGCGGATCGCCGCGCGGCCGCCGGTCAGGAAGGTCCAGCGCGCCGGATCGGCGCCGTTGGCCTTCGCGTAATCGGTGAGCACCTGCGGCGTGTCGTGGTCGGGATCGACCGTGAACGAGACGAGGCGGACGTCCTTCGTCGCCGGATCGGCGGCGAGCTGGCCCTGCAGCTCGGCCATCGCCTTCGTGATGAGCGGACAGGTCCCGTCGCAGCGGGTGAAGACGAAGTCGGCGATCCAGACCTGGCCGTGGAGATCGTAGAGGTCGACCGACGCGCCGCCCTGGTCCTCGAGGACGAACTCGGGCAGGGTCGCGAGCACGCGCGGCGCGCCCGGCGCGGTGGCGGAGCCGGCGGCCGAGCCGGTGCCCGCGCCGTTGCCTGCGGCGGCGGCGCGGTGGACCGCGGTCGCGGTCCGCTGGTGATCGGCGCGGCGGCCGGCCCAGAGGTAGATGCCGACGGCGGCCGCGGCGGGCACGAGTCCGACCGCGATCAGCTTGGAGGTGCGGGGGGCGTTCATCGATGGGTCCTCGTCTCGCGGCGGGCGGCGCGCACGCGCGCGACCAGCCATGACTTCCAGGTCGCGTGGTCCTCGACGACGAGCGTCCCGATCGCCAGGTCGCCGTGCGGCAGCCCGCACATCTCGTCACCGCGCAGCAGGTAGCGGCCGGCCTGGGTCGGCCGCACGCGGAAGCCTCCCGGCAGGTCGGGGGCGGCGAAGTCGCGCGCTCCCAGGTCGGGGATGGCGAAGTCGCAGATGTAGTCGCGGCTCGCGAGCGCGAACCGCACCTCGGCGCCGAGCGGCACGTGTACCTCGCGGCCGAGCGGGACCTCGGTCGTGCGGCCGTCGCGCCCGGGGAGGAGCAGCGAGGCGCGCCAGCTCTGGCCCTCGCCGTCGAGCCGGATGTCGACACCGTCGCGGAGCGCGTGCTCCTCGATGGAGGGCGCGCGCGTGCAGCCGGCCGCGGCGGCGAGGCCGCACAGCGCGAGCCAGGAGCCACGCGTGATCGGCCGTATCGCGGCGCCCTCGCAGGGCAATCCGACCCCCATGGACCGGCACTCTACACCGCGCGCCGCGGTCGATCACGCGCCGAACCGCACGGCTGCGTGAGGGGCGGTCAGGCCGCCGGTGACGAGCACGTGGCCGCGCCACGCCTCGACGGCGCCACCGGTGGGCGGCGCCTCGCGAGCGGCAAGCCGCCGCGGATCAGCCCGCCTCGCCCTCGGGGATCGGCTCGAGGACCGACTCGTCGAGTTCCTCCTCGTCGAGGTCGTCGTCGACGATGTCGTCGGTCTCGGTGAGGCCGTCGGAGCCGTCCTTCGACGTCAGGCTCTCCTGCTCGCGCGAGACGCGCTCGGGATCCTCGCGGTCCTCGAGGCCGGTGGCGCGGTCGGTGGGATCGTCGATGTGCTCGCGCTCGTCGTCACGCTCGCCGTCGCGCTCGTCGTCACGCTCGGTCGACGGACGTTCCGGCTCGAGGTTGTCGTTCAGGCTGCCTTGCATGGGAGGTCCTCCTCCCCGCGTCGCGATGCAGATCGCGGACCACGTCGCGCGCGCGGCGGCGCGGGCGCGCGTGAGCGGCGGCGCGGCGCGGGTGTGCGGGGCCGTCGCGTCGTGCGCCCGCGCCCGCGTCAAGGCGCGGCCTGCCGCCGAGCGACGGCGCAGCCGTTGACCGCCAGCCGCGTGCACGCGCGGCCGAGCGCGACGTCGTCGCCGGCGAGGACGGCGTCGATCACCGGCGCGCTCATCGCGAGGCACGGCTCGCGCGCGGCGGCCT
>DASZXE010000888.1:0-2007 GCA_035546475.1 Kofleriaceae bacterium | reverse complement strand
ATGGCCGAGCTCGGCGACGCCGGCTTCGAGGAGGCCTGACCCGCGCCGCCGGCCGCGTCCAGGTCGGCGAGGCGCCGCTGCACGCGCCACCGCACGCACCGGTGCCCTCGTCGTCAACCCTCGCCGGAAGCCATCCATGGTCATGTCCCCGTCCACCCGTGAGCTCGCCGGCCCCGAGCTGGCCCCCCGCGACTTCGAGCGGCTGCGCCAGCTCGTCCGCCACTACACCGGCATCTGCCTGGCCGCCAACAAGCAGGAGATGGTGGCGGCGCGCCTGCGCCACCGGCTCACCGCGCTGCGCCTGCCGAGCTTCGGCGCGTACCACGCATACCTGAGCCGCGGCACCGGCGGCGCCGGCGAGCGCACCGCGTTCATCAACGCGATCACGACCAACAAGACCGAGTTCTTCCGCGAGCCACACCACTTCGCGCTGCTGCGCGAGCTCGCCGCCGGCTGGCAGCGGGCGACGCCCCGCCCGCTCCGCCTGTGGAGCGCCGCCTGCTCGACCGGCGAGGAGCCGTACTCGATCGCGATGGCGCTGCACGACCTGCTGCCGCCGCCGCGCTGGGACGTCCGCATCCTCGCGACCGACATCGACACCGACGTCCTCCAGCACGCCCACGCCGCGCTCTACAAGCACGACCGGCTCGAGGGCCTGCACGGTGTGCGCCGCCTGTTCGAGGTCGACGGCGATCGCCTGCGCGTCCGGCCCGAGCTGCGCGGCCGCGTCGACTTCGCGCAGGTGAACCTCGCCGGCAACTGGAAGCTCGCCGATCGCTTCGACGCGATCTTCTGCCGCAACGTCGTCATCTACTTCGACGGCGAGACCCAGCGGCGGCTGTTCGCGCGCCTCGCCGAGCAGCTCCTCCCCGGCGGCCACCTGTTCCTCGGCCACTCGGAGACCTTGTCGGGGCTCGACGCCACCTTCGAGGCGGTCGGGCCGACCGTCTACCGCAAGCGCGCCGAGCCGAAGGGCAAGAGCCATCGCATGCCGCGCGCACGCACGACCCGCACGCCGATCCTCGACGCCGCGAGGCCGGCGCCGGCGACCGCCGCGCCCCGCGTGCTCGCCGGCCGCTTCGCCCTCGGGCCGGGCCTCACGCCGATCGCCGCGCTGCTGCCGAAGCGCCCCGCCCGCCCGGGCCCGGCCGCCGCCGCCATCCCGCTGCGCCGGCTCGTCGTCGGCGAGGCGGTGGCCTGCAAGGAGCCGACCCGGCTGGTGACGCTGCTCGGCTCGTGCGTGGCCGCGTGCCTCTACGACCCGGTGGCCGCGGTCGGCGGCATGAACCACTTCCTGCTGCCGACGTCGCCGATCGACGCGTCGGGCGCGCGCTACGGCCTGCACGCGATGGAGCTCCTCATCAACGAGGTCATGCGGGTCGGCGGCGACCGCCGGCGCCTGCAGGGCAAGCTGTTCGGCGCCGCCCACGTGCTCGACCTGGTCAGCGCCGACGTGCCCGCGCGCAACGCCGAGTTCGCCCGCCGCTTCTTCGCGTCGGAGGGCATCCCGCTCATCTCGTCGCGGCTCGGCGGTCACCGGCCGCTCGAGATCCAGTTCTTCACCGACTGCGGGCGCGCGCTGGTCCGGCCGGTCGCCGGCGCCACGCCGGGCGTCCGTCACGCCGAGGAGCGCGCGGCGGCGCTGGCGACGTCGAACGGCCCGGGCCAGCCGGGGAGCGTGGAGCTGTGGATCTGACCGCGCCGCCCGGCCGCCCGGTGCGCGTGCTGATCGTCGACGACTCGCCGTCGGTCCGCGAGGCGCTCACCGCCCTCCTCCGCCGCGCGCCCGGCATCGAGGTCGTCGGCGCGGCACCCGACGCGGTCATCGGCTGGGAGCGGATCAAGGAGCTGGCGCCCGACGTGCTGTCGCTCGACGTCGAGATGCCGCGCCTCGACGGCCTCGGCTTCCTCGAGGCGCTGATGGCGAACTACCCGATGCCGGTCGTCATGGTGTCGTCGGCGACCGCGCGCGGCTGCGCGACCACGCTGCGGGCGCTCGAGCTCGGC